>JAXGWN010000119.1:0-5937 GCA_040773285.1 Bacillota bacterium | reverse complement strand
TCCGATCTGGTGGTTGCCGCAAGCCCTGTGTATATGGATCAGGTGACCGGACAGATGAAAATGTTCCAGGATCGGCTGAACCTGTTTCTGCGTTCCGATTTCACCTCGAAACTGAAGAAAACCGACCTGGTTCTTCTGTTCAGCCAGGGAGTTGAGGATCCTGAAGCCTACGGAGAGTATCTGGGAGCAGTACGCCGGATGCTGGGAAAATTTGGTTTCAGGGTGCTGGATACTGTGATTCATTCCGGTGCAGAGGGCCACGATGCTGCCGCCGGAGATGCAGCAGTTATGGATTATCTGTCCCACTGGCAGACAGAACACATAGGGTAGGTGAAGATTATGCCGCACATCAGCGTGAAAATGTGGCCGGGAAAGCCGGAAGAGAAAAAACTGATGCTGGCCCGGGAAATTGCCAGGATCACTATGGAGATTCTGGAGGTGCCGGAAAGCAGTATTTCCGTCTGCATGAGTGAGGTTCCCCGGGAGATCTGGGGGGAATCCGTGTACAAACCGGAGATCCTGGACGCACCGGAGGATGTGGTGATCCCGCCGGGATACCGCCCGGAGGGATATTGAGACCGAAATATGAACATTGTGTAACAAATGCCGGAGAACCGTTTACCATAACGGTTCTCCGGTTTATTATTTATATATCATAACGAAATGCGGTGATCTCCGTGGATAATACCCACCTGATTCTTGATCTTTGGGAATGGTCCCGCCGGATGGCGGAGACCACCAACTGCCTGATCCGGCCTCTGGCAGGCCGGTACGGGCTGACTCCCATGCAGCTGAGGCTTCTGCTGCTGCTGTGGCCGGACCGGAAGAGGGCAGCAGGGGCCCTGGCCCGGGAGGTTCTGACCCCGGTATCCAATGTTTCCCTGCTGAGCCGGTTTCTGGAAGAGGAGGGATTCGTTACCCGCATCCGGAATCCGGAAGACCGGCGGGTATGTCTGCTGGAACTGAGCCCGGCAGGCCGGCTGGTGGTCAGGGAGATTACAGGACAACTGCAGGAACGGATATCCGGAAGAACAGACGGCAGGGACCCGGACATCCTGGAAGCCATGGAGACACTGAGCAGCCTGCTGAACGGATTGGGCGATGCCCCGGAGGATTTTACAGATGGAACCCAGACATGATCCCAAAAAACAGCTGATTTACTATTATCTGGCAGCAATGGTACTGCTGTTTATTTTTAATGCGGTGGTGTTTCCCGGTCTGTTTGGTCCGGATATCACTGAGGTGGATTACAGCACCTTTCTGATGCGGGTGGAGGAGAAGTCGGTCACCCGGGTGGATCTGGAGGAGCGGCAGATCCGCTTTGTGGTCCCCGATCAGGAGGGGAAAGAACAGATTTTCGTCACCGGCCTGATGGACGATCCGGAACTGGTTCCCCGGCTGTATGAGGCCGGTGTGGATTTCGGCCGGGTGATTCCCCGAGAGACCAGTTCCCTGATCACCTATCTGTTCAGCTGGATCGTTCCCATTCTCATTTTTGTGGCTCTGGGTCAGTTCCTCAGCAAAAAGATGGCGGAGCGGATGGGGGGGAACTCCATGAGCTTCGGAAAGAGCAATGCCAAGATCTACGTACAGGCGGAAACCGGAAAATCCTTTTCCGATGTGGCCGGCCAGGAGGAGGCCAAAGAGGCTCTGCAGGAAATCGTGGATTACCTGCATCATCCGGAAAGCTACCGGGAGATCGGGGCCAACATTCCCAAGGGGGTTCTGCTGGTGGGCCCTCCGGGTACAGGAAAAACCCTGCTGGCCAAGGCGGTGGCCGGAGAGTCCAATGTGCCGTTTTTTTCCATCTCCGGGTCCGAATTTGTGGAGATGTTTGTGGGTATGGGGGCTGCCCGGGTACGGGACCTTTTCAAGCAGGCCCAGGCCAAGGCGCCCTGCATTGTGTTTATTGATGAGATCGATACCATTGGGAAGAACCGAAATGCGGGCGGCCTAGGGGGAAACGATGAACGGGAGCAGACCCTGAATCAGCTGCTGACCGAAATGGACGGTTTTGATCCGGATAAGGGGGTTATCATTCTGGCAGCCACCAACCGGCCGGAGACCCTGGACCGGGCTCTGCTGCGGCCGGGACGTTTTGACCGGCGGGTACCGGTGGAACTGCCGGATCTGGCCGGCAGGGAGGCGATTCTCCGGGTACATGCCCGGAAGGTGAAAATGGAGCCCTCCGTGGATTTCACCGCGGTTGCCCGGGCCACCTCCGGAGCCTCCGGAGCGGATCTGGCCAACATTATCAACGAGGGGGCCCTTCGGGCTGTGAGGGATGGACGGAAGCTGGTGGAGCAAAGCGATCTGGAGGAATCCGTGGAAGTGGTGATCGCCGGGTACCAGCGGAAAAACGCTGTGATCTCCATGAAGGATAAACTGACCATTTCCTATCATGAAATCGGGCACGCCCTGGTGGCCGCCCGTCAGTCCCATTCGGACCCTGTCCATAAAATCACCATCATTCCCAGAACCTCCGGTGCCCTGGGTTACACCATGCAGGTGGAAGAAACAGAGAAGCTGCTGCTGACCCGGGAACAGGCTTTGGACAAGATCACCACCTTCATGGGGGGAAGGGCAGCGGAGGAACTGGTTTTTGACACGGTCACCACCGGAGCGGTAAATGATATCGAGCAGGCCACCCGGATTGCCCGGTCAATGGTAACCCGGTTCGGCATGACCGAGGAGTTCGGCATGATGGCTCTGGAAACCGTGAACAACCCCTATCTGGGAAGTGACACCTCCCTTCTGGTAAGTCCTGAGACCGCAGCAAAAATTGACCGGGAGGTACTGGGAATTCTCAGACACTGTCATGAGCGGGCCCTGAAGATTATTGGGGAAAACCGGGACAAACTGCACGAACTGGCCAAATTTTTGCTGGAAAAGGAAACCATCAACGGGGAGGAGTTCATGGGAATTCTGGAGGGTACCCGCTGAGGGGGACCGGGGAGGAAACGATGGATATACAGGGAAGCCAGGCAGCCTATCTGCTGGACGGGATCACAGTGGACATGATCCCGGAAAAGACCATGAAGACAATTCAGGGCTTTATCCGTATGGAGGGAATCTACCGGGCGGCCGTCCGGGAGATTGCCACCAAACTGGAGAACCTGAACAGTGAGTTTCAGTATGCCCGGGACAGAAATCCCATTCACCAGATCCAGACCAGAATCAAGACTCCCCAGAGCATTATGGGGAAACTGGCCCGCCGGAGTCTTCCCCTGACCGTGGATTCAGCCAGGGAAAACCTTCACGACATCGCGGGAATCCGGGTCATATGTTCCTACATCGATGATATATACCTGATTTCAAAACTGCTGACTTCCCAGGACGATATTGAACTGATCCGGACCCGGGATTACATTGCCGAACCCAAGCCCAGCGGATACCGGAGTCTCCATCTTGTGGTCACCGTACCGGTGTTCCTGTCCGACCGGACGGAACGGGTGATGGCAGAGATTCAGATCCGCACCATTGCCATGGATTTCTGGGCATCCCTGGAACATGAACTGGGGTATAAACGGCCCGGAGGAATCCCGGAAGATGCGGTCCGGGAACTGAAGGACCTGGCGGAAATAATCTGGGACACTGACTGCCGTATGCAGAAACTGCACCGGACCAAAGAGGAACCCGGATCGTGAAGGGCAGGGGACGCATTGCCGGGGAGAAGCTGGTTCTGGAAAAGATGGTGGGAATTTACTGCCGGGGAAACCATGGAGGGCCCGGCCTGTGCCGGGACTGCCAGGCACTGCTTGACTATGGGCTGGGACGGCTGGAGTCCTGCCCCCACGGGGAGAACAAGCCCTTCTGCTCCCGCTGCAGGTCACACTGCTACCGGGCCGATATGAGGGAAGCAGTCCGGAAGGTGATGCGGTACTCAGGACCCAGGATGCTGTTTTACGGACCGGGCCTGTTTCTGGCCCACCTGAGCGGTATCCGCCCTGGGAGCAAAAAGAGAGGATGACCGTAAGGTTTCTCTGCCTTTGTGGCTTTGGTTGTGGTAGAATTCAGACGGTGAATAAAAACTTATAAGGTGGGAGAACATGGAAATAGTTTTTGGCCTGATCGGCGGATTGGCCATCTTTATTTTTGGAATGCAGTTCATGAGCGACGGACTGAAAAATGCGGCCGGGGACCAGATGCAGAGCATTCTGGAAAAACTGACCGGCAACCGCATTCTGGGAGTCTTCATCGGAGCCCTGGTGACAGCCATCATTCAGTCCAGCAGTGCCACCACCGTCATGGTGGTGGGATTTGTAAATGCGGCTATGCTGAATCTGTCCCAGGCCATTGCCGTGATCATCGGAGCCAACATCGGAACCACCATAACGGCTCAGATTGTATCCTTCAAGATCAGTGAATTTATTCTGCCCATTATTATTGTGGGCTTCGGGATGAACTTCCTGGCCAGAAAGGCCCGCTGGAAATACATTGGTGCCGTGATCCTGGGATTTGGTCTCCTGATGCATGGAATGGACATCATGAGCGGAGCTATGAAGCCCCTGCAACAGGTTCCCGCATTCAAGGAAATCATGCTGTCATTCGCTGTGCATCCCTGGATGGGCCTCCTGGCAGGCCTTGGGGCCACCGTTCTGGTGCAGTCCAGCAGCGCCACCACCGGGATTCTGATTGCCATGGCCTCGTCGGGCCTGATCACTCTGGACTCGGCCCTGCCTATTCTTTTCGGTACCAACATCGGAACCTGCATCACGGCGGTTCTTTCCAGCATCGGAACCACCAGAAACGCCAAACGGGCGGCTCTTGCCCATGTGCTGTTCAATCTGCTGGGCTCCCTGGTATTTATGATGTTCCTGAATCCATACGAAAGCCTGGTGACCCTGATCAGTGGAGAATCTGCCGGAGTTCCCCGGCTGGTGGCCAATGCCCATACGCTGTTCAACGTGACCAATGCTCTGATCTTTATTCCGTTTATTGGCCGGTTCTCCAGCGCCATTTACCGGATTATCCCGGAACATGATGAGGAAAGGGAACTGAGCACCAAAAGCCGGTTTCTGGACGAACGGATGCTGTCCACTCCGGAGATCGCTTTCTCCCTGGCCAAAAAGGAGATTCTGGCCATCGGTCAGATGAGCCGGAAAAATTACCGGAATTCTGTAAATGGCCTTATGACCAAGAATCCCAAGAAACTGCGGAAGGTGTTTGAACTGGAGCCGGTTATCGACAAACTGATCAAACAGACCACCCTGTACCTGACCCGGATTTCCCAGCAGAGCATCAGCAGCCATCTGTCCATGCAGAACACAGCCATGCTGCACACCGCCTATGACATCGAACGGATCGGAGATCATGCGGAAAACATAGCACAGATTGCCCAGGGGTATCTGGACGGCCGGTTCGTTTTCAGTGAAATGGCCCAGAAGGAACTGGAGGAGATGTTCCAGCTGACCATGGACTGCATCGATACAGCTCTGGACGCGCTGGAAACCGGAGATGAGCAGCAGGCTGAGAGAGTAAACGTACTGGAGAAAGAAATCAACCGCCGGGAAAGAGACCTGCGGCGCCAGCATACCGAACGTCTCCGGGAGGGCACCTGCATCGCCGAGGCCGGGATTGCCTTCCTGGATATTCTCACCAATATGGAACGGGTGGGGGATCATTGCCAGAACATTGCGGAATCCGTCCTGGAAACCGCCTGAAGAAAAAGGGGGAGCAGGGATGAAACAGACCCTTAGACTGCTGACCGGATTCCTTCTGGCCGGCCTGGTTCTCACCGGCTGCGGAGATACTGCAGATCAGGGGGGAGAGGTGCTGCCGGAACCCGAAATCCGGGAGTATGACCGGATCCCGGATACCGTGCAGACAATGACATTTGCCATGGGCTGATTCTGGGGCCCTGATGCCCGGTTCGGGCAACTGGAAGGAGTGTATTCCACCAGGGTGGGATATGCGGGAGGACAGGGGGAAGCCCCC
>JAXGWN010000118.1:0-5957 GCA_040773285.1 Bacillota bacterium | reverse complement strand
CTTTGAGGTGGACAAGGCCCTGGAGAACCGTGCCATGGGGATCGGGCTGATGCGGACCGAGTTTCTGTATATGAAGTCCCGGCAGCTGCCGGATGAGGAGACCCAGTTTGCCGCCTACCGGGAAGTGGCGGAGAAAATGCAGGGGAAACCGGTGAACATCCGGGCCCTGGACTCCGGGTCCGATAAGGTAATTCCCGGGATCACCTTCTTTCCGGAGGACAACCCGGCCATGGGCTGGCGGGGAGTCCGGATCCTGCTGGAGAAAACCGATATTTTCCGAACCCAGCTGCGGGCGATCCTCCGGGCCAGTGCCTTTGGAAAGATCCGTCTGGTGCTTCCCATGGTGATCTCCCTGGAGGAGATCCGCCAGGTGCGCCTCCTGATGGAGGAGGTCCGGAAGGAACTGCGCCAGGAAAACATATCTTTTGATGAGCAGCTGGAGGTGGGCATGATGGTGGAGACCCCGGCTTCCGTGTTCATTCTGGATATTCTGCTGGCGGAACTGGATTTTGTCACCATCGGGACCAATGACCTGACCCAGTACATTCTGGCCGCCGACCGGACCAACAACCGGCTGTCCGGCTACTACAATCATTCCCATCCGGCGGTTCTCCGGGCGGTCCGGCAGGTATGCCGGGTGGCCGGTGAGGCCGGGGTAATGGTGGGGGTCTGCGGGGAAATGGCCAGCGACATCCGTCTGGCTCCGGTGCTGGTGGGCATGGGCGTCAACCAGCTGTCGGTAAGTCCCGGCCGGATCAGCCTGATCAAGAACGAACTGCGCAAATATACCATGGAACAGTTAAGGGAACTGGCGGAGGAATTCTGACTCCGCCGGAAACGGAGTGGAAATGCAGAATTCCCGGGAGACCGTCCAGGGCGGACGGCTGGTACCCCAACCGAATATGGATCCGGACCGGATGCTGACCCGGGACCTGCTGGGAATGAGCCGGCAGGAACTGCAGACATTCCTGCAGCAGGAGGCCGGGTGCAATCCGCTGCTGCAGCTGGTGGACAAGTGCCGGCAGCCCGACTGTGGGGAGGGAATGAACGGGACCGCAAGTCTGGAAAGGTTCCTGGAGATTCAGCTGGAACAGAAGGTTCTCAGTCCTGAGGTTCGGCAGGCCTGTCAGAGGCTGACCGGGGCCCTGAATTCCCGGGGCTATCTGTCCCGCAGTCCCGTGGAACTGGCCCGGTCCTGGAAAATGGAGCCGGAAACGGTGAAGGAGGCTGTGGAGGTTCTCAAGTCCCTGGAGCCGGCTGGCGTGGGAGCCCGGGATCTGCAGGAATGCCTGCTGCTGCAGGCGCAGAGATACTGCCCGGAGGACAGACTGCTGGAGACCATTATCCGGGAGCATCTGGAACTGGGACTGGAGCACCGGGTAGCTACACTGGCCCATGAAATGGAAATCAATGTATCGGACATCTGGGGTTCTCTGCTGGTGCTCCGCACCCTGAGCCTGAGACCCGCGTATGCTTTTGCCGGAAGCCGCTGCAGCCGGAAGCCGGAAGGGGATGTGCTGGTTAAACAGGTGGGTGGCCGCCTCCAGGTTCTCATCAATGAGGCCCGGGTACCCATCCCGGTAATGAGCGACGACTACCGGATGCTGCTGGAGATCGGGGATGAGGATCCCGAACTCAGGCGCACACTGAACCGCCGGCTGAAACGGACCCTGTCCATTATCCGCAGTTATGAAAAGAGAAACGAAACTCTGCGCCGGATTACCGAGATACTGGTAAAGGAGCAGCCGTATCTCACCCACCCCAAAGCAAGGAAGCGTCCGGTCACCATGACCCGGGTGGCCCGGCTGCTGGGGTGCTCGGTCTCCACGGTGAGCCGGGCTGTGAGACATAAATATCTGGAGACCCCGGTGGGGATATTCTCCTTCAAGAAGATTTTCAGTCATTCATCTGCATCCGGACAGGGATCCCCGGGGATCCGCCGGAGCTGAGAATATGCAACCGGCCGGGGCCACCGCCCCGGTTTTTTTCCGCCCGCACTGGAGGCTCCATGGAGAGAAAACATTTTATACGGCTTCTGCTGACCCTGGGGGTCCCCATCGCCCTGCAGCACCTGGTAATCAATTCCCTGAATTTTGTGGACACCATCATGATCGGCCGGCTGGGAGAAATGGAGATAGCCGCTGTGGGTCTGGCCAATCAGATCTACTTTGTGGTGAACCTTTTTATCTTTGGAATCTGCAGCGGATCCGCTGTCTTTACGGCCCAGTACTGGGGCTGCCGGGATCTGGAAAGGCTGAACCGGACGGCTGCCCTGGGGCTCATTCTGGCGGCCGTACCGGTATCCCTGGTGGCTGCCCTGGCCTTTTTCCGGCCGGAGATGCTGCTGCGGATCTTTACCCGGGACGCTGCTCTGATCAGTCTTTCCGCCCGGTATCTCCGGGTGGTGTCCTTCAGTTTTCTGTTCACCGCCTGGGCCCAGTTTTTTGAAAATACAGTAAAAAGTACGGAGCGGGTCCGCTATCCCCTGTATGTGGCCCTGGTGGCCTTCGGAGCCAACACGGTTCTCAACTGGATCCTCATTTTCGGGCATCTGGGCTTTCCGGCCCTGGGAGTGGCCGGAGCCGCCCTGGCCACGGTGATCAGCCGGGGACTGGAGTTTCTCCTGATCACCGGTGCCGTGTATCTCAGGAAGCTGCCGGGGGCGGTACGGCTCCGGCATCTGAGAAACCGGGAACCGGGGTTCCTTTACCGGTACCTCCATGTGGTGGCCCCGGTGGTGGCCAACGAACTGGTCTGGGTGCTGGGGGTCAGTGTCTATATGGCAGTGTACGGCCGCATGGGCCCCGAGGCGGTAACGGTTGCCTCCCTGACCTCCACCATTGAACGGATCCTCATGGCTTTTCTGTTCGGTACAGGAGGGGCTGCCTCCATTATGCTGGGAAATGGTTTAGGGGCCGGAAGGGTCCGGGAGACCATGGTAAACGCCGGCCGGCTTCTGAAAATCACCGTGGCCGGCTCTCTGGTGCTGGGGCTTCTGGTGATGCTGCTGGCCCCCTGGCTTACGGCCCCCTTCCGCCTCAGTCCCGGGACCCGGGCCATGGCGGTGACCACCATCCGGATCATGGGGGCCGCCATGGCTTTCAAGGGCTTCAATATCACCATGCTGGTGGGGGTTCTCCGCAGCGGGGCGGACACCGGCTACACCCTGATGCTGGATCTGGTGAACGTCTGGTTTGTGGCCATTCCTCTGGGTGCCCTGGCCGGCCTGGTGCTCAAGTGGCCGGTGCCCCTGGTATACCTGATGTTTCTCTCGGAGGAGGTGGTCAAGGCCTTCATGGGCTGGCACCGCTACCGCTCCGGCAAGTGGCAGAACGTGCTGACCACGGAAAGGAGTCCCCTATGATTCTGGTAACCGGGGCTGCCGGGTATCTGGGCAGTCACATGTGTGCTGCCCTGCTGGAAGAGGGAATCGATGTGCTGGGAACGGACAATTATTCCCGGTCCCACCGGGACGTCCCGGACCGGCTGAGCCTTCTGAGCGGCCGGCCGGTTTCCTTTGTGACCGGGGATCTCCGGAACCGGGACTTCGTAATGGATCTTCTGGGAACGGTCCGGCCGGAGGCGGTGATCCATTTTGCGGGCCTCAAATCCCTCCCGGAGTCCTTCCGGATCCCGGAGGAATACCGGGAGAACAATGTGACCGCCACCGGCTATCTTCTGGAAGCCATGGAGAGGGTGGGGACGGACACTCTGGTGTTCAGTTCCTCCGCAGTGGTCTACAGCCACGGCGCCCCGGTCCCTCTCAGGGAGGAGGCCCCACTGGAGCCGGCCTCTCCCTACGGGCAGACCAAACTGGAGGCGGAAACCCGGATCCGCCGGGAAACTGAAAAGGGCTGGCTGAAGGCCGGGATTCTCCGTTACTTCAATCCGGCCGGCGCCCACGCTTCCGGTCTCCTGGGGGAAAACCCCCTGAGTCCCCCGGAGAACCTGTTTCCCCGGATTCTTCAGGTGGCTGCCGGCCGGGAACCCTTTCTTACCTTGTGGGGGACGGATCTTCCCACTCCGGACGGAACCGGGATACGGGACTATATCCATGTACAGGATCTGATCCGGGGGCACCGCCAGACCCTGGACTATCTTGGGGGACAGTCCCCTGGAACCGTGGCCATCTTCAATCTGGGACGGGGAGAGGGGACCAGCGTCCTTCAGGTGCTGGAAGGCTTTTACCGGGCCACCGGGATCCGGATTCCGGTCCGGGCCTTTCCGGCCCGTCCGGGAGACCTGCCGGAGAGCCGGGCGGATATCACACGGGCCATGGAGGTCCTGGGGTTCCGGCCGGAAGGCAGTCTGGAGGATATGTGCCGGGACGGCTGGCGCTGGATAAAAACTGAAATGGGTATATAAAAATCCTGTCCGCAGATCAGCGGACAGGATTTTTGGGTTACGGCGTCGCGCGGGAAACGATACGGCTCTCCAGTACATGCCAGGAATCATTGGTGCCCAGTCCCAGCCGCCACAGGCTGATTCCCGCCAGACGGTGGCGCCGGACCAGCCCCACACGGGCCACCAGGGAATCCGGGGTCTCCGTGGGAAGGCTGATGCCCAGGATCAGGCGGGAGGCAGGCACCAGGGCTTTGGCCTGCACGATGGCCTCCTCCACCCGGGCGTCCGGCTCCGGCCGGCCCCCATAGTCATGGGCCATCACGATGATCCGGTCGGCCAGAGCCCCCAGGGCGGCGTAATCGTAGCCTGGATAACTGGAGTTCAGGGGATGAAGGGTCAGGGTCAGGGTGAGACCCCGGGCCCTGAGGCTCGCCGACAGCCGGGATACGAAGCCGGTGAACCGCTGCCGGGTGGCCTCCAGGGTCTCCCCGTTTTCCCGCCAGCCCAGTCCTTCCAGGTCCAGGTTCACTCCGCTGTAATGGAGGGATGCCTCGGCGGTGATTTCCTCCACCGCCCTCTGGACGGCCCCATCGTCGGAAAGGAGATTCCTCAGCAGGCCGTCCCGGTCGGTTTCATGGACGGTCATTTCGGTTCTCAGGTTGTGAAGGGCTGCCGCCGTAAGAACGTCCTGCCAGGAGGATGGACGGCTCCAGCCGCTGCGGGTGGAGGTGGTAAGCCCCCCGGTGGCGTCCAGGCCGTACCAGCCCAGGGCCAGTTCATCCACCAGATGGGTCCGTCCGGATCCTGCCTCCGGCCAGGGGGTGCCGAACAGATCGGTCCAGCTGCTGGCGGCGCTGCTGCCCAGGGCGTAGAAGCCGATGACCGTCATGGGCAGGGGGGGCGTGGAGATGGCGATCCGGCGGGTATCCGGATCCCAGTGAACTGCTGCATCAAAGGCTTCCCCGAAGAACCTGAGTGGGATCAGGGTCCGTCCCCCCTGAATTCTGGCCGGCTGGTCCAGTGTGACTTCCCGGCCGTTCACCAGGGCCCGGGTACTGTCCACAGTAAGAAGGACCGTGGTGATCTGGTCCTGGGCCAGTACCTGCCTGGTGGAGGGATCCCAGGTCACGGAAACCCCCATGGCTTCTGAAAGGGCCCGGAAAGGAACCAGGGTGCGCCCTCCGGTGACCTGGGGAGGCTCATCGAAGGAGACATTCAGCCGGTCCACCTCCACCCGGATGGGGGACTCTTGGGCTGCGGCAGGAAATACCGGAATAAGAAAAAGAATGAACAAGAGGCACAGGATGCCGGTAAGGACATGATTTTTCATGGGGATCATCCTTTCCACGTGGAAACCGCCGCCGGTATGCGGCAGCGGAAATCAGTAGGGACTGAACAGGCCGAACACGTACATGGTGCCCAGCAGGAAATGAAACATGTAGGCGGTCAGGTAATAGGGAAGATTCATCTCCCGCAGCTGGTGGAGCACCGGGGTCAGCCGGTCCGTGTAGATGAAGAACCGGAAGAACAGGATGGCTCCCAGCAGCACCAGAACCCACAGAGCTATGGCGTACAGGGGAACCGAAAATCCCAGAAGCTCCGTTCCCATCAGG
>JAXGWN010000117.1:0-6022 GCA_040773285.1 Bacillota bacterium | reverse complement strand
TTTCCCCGGTCAGTTCAATGGTCCGGGGACGGACGTCAAACTCTTCCGCCATGCGCCGGGCCTCTTCAGCAATCTTCCGGTAATCCATCACCGGGCCCCGGTGATACTGGCTGTGTCTCTGGGAGCCCAGAATCATATTTTCCTTCACTGTGAAGGGAAGTACCAGTCCCTTCTTGTGGCGGTCATCCGGTATATGGGCCACACCGGCATCCAGCACCTTGCGGGGGGATGCATTGGTGGTATCCCGTCCACAGATGGTGATGGAACCTTCCTCCACCTTCCGCAGGCCCACAATAGCCTCTCCCAGTTCCAGCTGGCCGTTGCCGTCCACCCCGGCAATTCCCACGATCTCTCCGCCCCGCACTTCCAGGGTAAGACCGTTCACCGCAGAATGTCCCTTGTTATCGAGAACCTTAAGATTCTCGATCCTGAGAAGTGTTTCCCCGGTCTCCCGGGGCTCTGTGGTCCGCTCCAGGCAGACACTGCGGCCCACCATCATGTCGGCCAGATCATGGAGATCCGTCTCCCGGACATCCTTGGTGCTGACCACCTGTCCCTCCCGCATAACGGTGACCCGGTCCGTGTACTTCAGAACCTCTTCCATTTTGTGGGTGATCAGGATCACTGAGTATCCTTCTGCAGTCAGTTTCCGGATGGAAACGAACAGTTCCTCCACTTCGCTGGGTGTGAGAACCGCCGTGGGCTCATCAAGAATCAGGATGTTGGCCCGGCGGATCAGGGTCTTCAGAATCTCCACCTTCTGCTGGACTCCCACAGGCAGCTGCCAGATAAAGGCAGCCGGATCCACATTGAATCCGAACCGGTCATTGATCTCCCGGACCTGCCGGTCCAGTTCCTTAATGTCCAGGAAAAAACCGCTTTCCTTCATTCCAAGAAAAATGTTCTGGGTTACCGTCATCTGGGGAATCAGCATAAAATGCTGGTGAACCATTCCGATTCCCAGATCGATGGCGGTCCGGGGCGTATCCATCCGCACTTCCTGCTCATTGACCCGGATTATCCCGGAATCACAACTGTACAGACCGTACAGAATGTTCATCAGGGTGGTCTTCCCGGCTCCGTTTTCCCCCAGCAGCGCGTGGATTTCCCCTCTCCTCAGATCGAAACATACATCCTGATTGGCCTTATTGTCCCCGAAGGCTTTACAGATATTGTCCAGTTCAATTACCTTCAAACAAACTCCCCCCTTCACTCTGTCCCCTGTCGGCAGGGTGTATAACGCTTTCCCTAAATTTGTAAGCGTTTACATCATCTATGATTCGCCAGGCTCTCCTGAAATCCTTTTTCCTGCGCAAAAAATCACAACTTTTTTCGAAGATTTTGCATTAACCGGCCATTCTCAGTCATTCCTCACTTTGTCATCCCGGTAATGTTACAAAAAGAAGGCAGTTTTGGGGGAGCTCATGTAACATAGTTACAAAAATATCCAAAACTGCCTTCCTTCACTTCTTCTACTTTCCGAAAAGACTTTTTTTCATCAGGTCATTCCGGATGGCTCCGGCAGTGAACATCCGTCCGGTACGCATATTGCAGATGGTCACTTTTGCCGGGCTGTGAATATCCAGGTCCATCTTATAGAAGTCCCTGCCTGCCTCCAGAAACAGATCGATGAACAGACGGCCATAGTCCCTGGCCGATTCTGTCACCAGCTGGGGCAGTATTCTTTCAATCTCGGCATCCTCCCCGTCCACCCAGAACTCCGACTGGCCACCGTACAGCAGGCAGTCGTTGATTTTCCCCATGGCGGCATCGGGGTCCAGATCCACCGGCGCCACGATACACAGGCCCCGGGAATACCGGATGGTACTGAGGTCGAATCCCTTCTTGATCATCTTATTGATGGTCTGTTCCATGATCCTGGCAGATACCTGCACCGATGCCGTGATGGAAGTGGTGTTGTGGGCCAGCAGAAAAACCCCCTCCGGACTTACCCCGCAGTCATCGGCCACCCGGGCTGCCATGGCAGCATCCGGCAATTCGTTGGCCTGTACTCCCAGCACCACCTGGTCATTGCTGTCCCGGTAATCGGTATACTCAAAGCAGTGGTCCACCGGGAGGGCCGCCTGGGCACGGGCCGGGCCGCTTCCGATGGCAGCAAAGTCCCCGCTGCCCAGGGGGTAGCCGGCAATCTGGCTGGCCAGGCATCCCAGCAGGGGATTGTCGCAGTAGACCTCCACCGCCGGCACGCTGATGCCGTCCCCCAGGTCATAGTCCCGGTAGGAGGCTGTACCCAGCCCGGCCATATTGACTTCGGTGAAGATCCGGGCGGCCTCCCAGCCCCCCGGCATCTCCACACCCATGTCCACAACGGTGGCCCCGTTTTCCAGGGTAAAGGCCCGGCAGCCATAGCGCTGTGCATTGGCCACCAGATCCTCCACCATTGGCATTACATTCTTATTGATACTGATCATAGTTCCTCCCTGCTACAGCAGTTCCTCAGCCCGGGACAGGATATCCCGGATTCCGTTCAGGAACCGGGCCGCCGGGGCTCCGTTAACCACCCGGTGGTCGTGGGTGAGGCTCATATTCATTATGTTGCGGACAAAAAGTCCTCCATTTTCCACCACCGGTGTCTCCACCAGGGTGCCCACACCCAGAATCCCACTTTCCGGGGGATTCAGCACCGGGGTGAAATACCGGATTCCGAACATTCCCAGATTGGTTATGGTGAAGGTGCCTCCGGTCAGTTCCTCCATGGACAGCCGGTTCTCCCGGGCCCGGAGGGCCAGATCGGCCAGTTCCTGAGAAATGGTACCCGTGTCCTTGAGATCCGCATCCTTGATGTTGGGGACCACCAGACCGCCGGGAACGTCCACGGCCACTCCGATGTTGATCCGTCCCCGCACCTGCAGGGCATCCCCCTCCAGAACGGTCCTGAGATCCTTATGGTCCCGCAGGGCCAGAGCCACTGCCCGGATCAGAATGGCGGTATAACTCAGTTTGATACCCCGGGCACTGTAAGCCTCTTTGTGTCTTCGGTAGGCGGCCACCATTTCATCCACCTGCATATCCATGGAGATGGTGGTCTGGGCCGACTGGCTGAGACTGTCGAACATGGCTTTGGAGATGGTCTTCTGCATGCTGGTCATCTTCAGGGTCTCATCGGCAAGGGGGGTAAGGGCAGCTGTCCCCGGACCCTTCTTCTTCGGAGCGGTTCCGGCAGCCAGTGCAGCCCGGAGATCCTCCCGGGTCACCAGGCCGTGGCGGCCGGTGCCGGAAATCCCGGTCCAGTCAACCCCCAGTTCCTCCGCCAGATCCAGAGCCTTCGGTGTTATCCCGGAGGCGGCAGCCGCAGGGGCCACCACCGGAGCTGCAGCGGCGGCGACCGGCTTCCCGGACTCCAGGGCCCGGCGTACGTCCTCCCGGGTCACCATGCCGTGACGGCCGGTGCCGGGGATGCTTTTCCAGTCGACTCCCAGTTCCTCAGCCAGTTCCAGAGCCTTGGGAGCAATGCCCCCGGCCGTTTCCGCCGGAGCAGGAGCCGGGACTGAAGCCGGGGCCGGGGCACTGACCGGCGTCTCCGCCGGTTTTTCCATGGTTCCTCCCCCCAGCCAGAAGGAGATATCTGCTCCTTCCGGACCAATCAGGGCGATAGGAGCACCGCAGGGGAGGGTTTCCTCTTCCTCCGCCAGCAGGGCCAGAACGGTTCCGGCTGCCGGGGACTCCAGTTCATTGGAAAGTTTCTCAATGGCGATCTCCCCCAGGAGATCCCCCTTCTCCACGACATCCCCAACGGACACCTCCCAGGAGGCAACGGTTCCCTCCTCCATGTTGGCTCCGTACCGGGGCATTTCCACCACAGTTACGTTTCCATCCGGCTGCGCCGCCCCAGGAGACGAAACTGCAGCAGCGGGGCCGGACTCTTCCGCCGCCGGTTCCCCGGCGGGTTCCCCTCCGGACAGGAGAGCAGAATAATCTTCCCCCGGAGCGCCCAGCACTGCAATAGGGCTGCCACAGTCCAGGGTATCCCCTTCTTCAGCCAGCAGTTTCAGGACGGTTCCGTCCGCCGGGGATTCCAGTTCGTTGGAGAGTTTTTCAATGGCAATCTCCGCCAGCACGTCCCCCTGGCTGACGGTATCCCCTTCCGAAACCATCCAGGCCCCGATGGTTCCCTCTTCCATGTTGGCCCCGTACCGGGGCATGGTGATCAGTGTAGCCAATTTAATTCCTCCCTTGCCGGGAACCGGGAGGGGAAGGCAATTTGCCTTCCCCTCCTTTCCCGGAACCTTATCCCGCACTCCGGTCTAGAAGTTCATAACCTCATGACAGGCGCGGATCACATCATCGTATTGGGGAAGCACGTAGTCCTCCTGGCCCGGAGCAAAAGGAACCGGGGTATCCAGAGAAGTTACCCGCTTCAGGGGAGCTTTCAGGTATTCGAATACCTCTTCCGCCACCATGGATCCGATCTCTGCGGCGTATCCCATAACCTTGGGGCCTTCCTGAACCACCACCAGACGTCCGGTTTTGGCCACGGAATCAATGATGGTCTCCTTGTCCAGGGGGAACAGGGTCAGAGGATTGATGATCTCCACGGAGATTCCCTCTTTTTCCAGTTCATCGGCGGCCCGTCTGGCATAATCCAACATTGTCATGGCAGCCACCATGGTGATGTCGGCGCCTTCCCGCTCCACTCTGGCTTTGAAGAGTTCAATCTCATACAGTTCCTCAGGCACTTCGCTTTTCTTATTGTATAAAAGCTTGTGCTCCAGGAACACCACCGGATTGGGGTTGCGGATGGCACTGATCAGCAGACCCTTGGCATCGTAGGCGGAGGCCGGGGCCACAATCACCAGGCCGGGGATGTTCATCAGCCAGGGCTCAATGCACTGGGAATGGTGATAGGCGCAGCGGATACCACCCCCGGTCACCGCCCGGACCACGATCTGGGCAGAAGCCTCGCCATTATACATATAGGAAAGTTTTGCGGCGTTGTTCACCAGCTGGTCATAGCAGACGGTGACAAAATCGGCAAACATCAGCTCGGCCACCGGCTTCAGGCCGCACAGGGCCGCTCCGTTGGAAAGTCCGATGATGGCCTGCTCGCTGAGGGCGGTATCAAAGGCCCGGTGGGGCCACTTCAGCCAGATTCCCCGGGTAATCCCGAAGTCTCCGCCCATTTTGGCCACGTCCTCTCCCAGGATAAAGACGGTTTCGTCCCGCTCCATCTCCTGGTGCAGCGCTTCATTGATGGCACTGGAAAAGGTGATTTTTCTGCTCATTATCTTCCCTCCACTTCACGGCCGATGTACACGTGGGCGACTGCCTCTTCCGGTCTGGGCTCCGGAGACTCCAGACTGAACTTCACATACTCCTGGATCTCCCGCTCCACTTCCTCATGGAGTGCGTCGATTTCCTCTTTGGTGAAGCCGTGTTTTTCCAGCATCCTCTGGTTGCAGACCCTCAGTGGGCAGCGCTCCTGCCACTTTTCCAGTTCACCGGCAGGCCGGTAGGCAGCCGGGTCTCCGGAGAAGTGTCCCTGCCAGCGGTAGGT
Source organism: Bacillota bacterium (assembly GCA_040773285.1). Taxonomy (GTDB): domain Bacteria; phylum Bacillota; class TC1; order TC1; family UBA5767; genus JAXGWN01. The sequence goes on along the minus strand of JAXGWN010000117.1, from coordinate 507 downwards.
CATGAACTCGATCAGGGTGGGTCCTTCCCCTTTGCGGGCCCGCTCGGCGGCCTGCTCAGTCACTTCGATGACCGCCTCGATGTCGTTTCCGTCCACCGTGAAGCTGGGAACCCCGTAGCCCTGTCCCCACTGGGAAAGCTGCTCCTGGGGATGGCTTTCAGTGTAGTGGGTGGAAATGGCATAATGATTGTTGATCAGGCAGTAGATGATGGGGAGTTTCCAGGTGGCGGCCATATTCATGGACTCATGGCAGGTACCCTCTCCCAGGGTTCCGTCTCCCATGAACACTGCGGTCACGTCCAGATCCCTGGACTCATCCTCCCAGCCTTCCATTTTGTTCAGTTTCCGGTAGTAGGAATCAAAGGCGGTTCCCAGGGCGGTCACCACCGTGGATCCCTGGATTCCATTGAACCCCATATTTCTGGCTTTCAGGTCGTTGACGTGCATGGATCCACCCCGGCCCCGGTTGACTCCGGTCTCCTTGGCAAAGATCTCGGCCATGCAGTT
>JAXGWN010000116.1:0-6026 GCA_040773285.1 Bacillota bacterium | reverse complement strand
TTTGCAGGTTTCCGGCAGGAAAATGCCGGGAGATGGCGAAATAGTCTTATCAAAGAGATCTGATGACTAGGCAAATTATATATAGAGGTGATGGTATGCAGACAGACTGTGGCGCTATCCGGAATCTGACGGTCCTCACGATGGATCCAGCCCGGCCGGTCCTTTCCCCGGGGGGGATCCTCTGGGAGGACGGGGTTGTGGTGCTGGTGGGGGAGTGCGGTGAGGTAAGCCGGCTGGCCCGGGAAAAGGGGATTGCGCTGGAGGAGGGCCGGGGAAGACTGGCCTGCCCGGGACTTATTAATACCCACGGACACCTGTTTCAGCATCTGCTGAAGGGAAAGGGGACCGACCAGTCCCTGGAGTCCTGGTGGCCTTCAGTGATCGGACCGGCTGCCCTCCTTCTGGATGAGAACATGGTCCGGGCCGCCGCTGCGGCCGGAGCTCTGGAGGCTATAAGGAGCGGAACCACCACCTTTCTGGATTACAACTATGCACATCCGTGCTCAGGACTGTCGGAGGCAGTGATTGGAGCGGTCCGGCAGACCGGCCTGAGGCTGGTCTACGGCCGGGGATACCGCAACACAGGAGCCCAGTTTTCCGTGGCGGCCGGTCTGGTGGAGTCCCTGGACAGTGTGTTCCGGGAGGTGCTTGACCTGAGGGAGCGGTACCGGGAGGACCCCCTGGTGGAGATCTGGCTGGCCCCATCCGCACTTTGGGGCCTGGACCAGGATGGTCTCCGGGAAACCAGGAAACTGGCAGACCGGGAGAACCTGGGTCTTACCATGCATATGTGGGAGACCCCCACGGACGAACAGGTGGCCCGGGAGCGGTTCGGGGAAGACAGTGCCCTTGACGTTTACCGCCGCACCGGCTTTCTGGAAGGACAATTGCTGGCGGTCCACGGGGTCTGTCTGGGGGAGCCGGAGATGGCGGCCATGGAGGAACATGGAACCTGTCTGTCCCACAATCCGGCCTCCAACATGATCCTGGGCAGCGGTACGGCCCCTGTGCCGGCACTGACCCGCCGGGGGGTTACCGTGGCCCTGGGAACCGACGGTGCCGCCAGCGGCAACACGGTCAGTATGCTGGAAGCCATGAAACTGGCCACACTTCTTCATAAGGTGTCCGGCCGGGATCCTCTGGCCCTTACCGCCCGGAAGGCTGTGGAGATGGCCACCCTGGAAGGGGCCCGGGCCCTGGGACTGGAAGACAGGACCGGATCACTGGAAGCGGGCAAATCTGCGGACTTTTTCCTGGCGGACCCTGGGAATCACCTTACCGGCTGTCCGGTATGGGATCCCTGGACCTCCCTGGTATATGCCCTGGACTCCTCCTGTGTGGATACCGTGGTGATTGCCGGAAGGACGGTTCTCCGGGATGGGAAATTTGACGGGAACCGGGAAGAGGAGGCCCTCCGGGATCTGAAGAAAGAGGTCCGGCGCCTGGCCGGACTCCTGGGGGAGGAAGGGCTGTGAACGGGGAAAGCCGGGGCCGGTTTCTCCGGGTACGGGAGCACCTTCTCCATCAGCTGACGGAAGGAATGTATCCGGGACCGAAACTGCCGGCGGAGGAGGAACTGGCCAGAGGGCTTTCCACCAGTGTGGCCACGGTCCGGGAGGTGCTCCGGGAACTGGACCGGGAGGGTTATATCACCAAGCGGCACGGCAGCGGAAACTACATCCACCGCAGTGCCCTGGGGGTCACCATGCGGATTGACCGGACCCGGGATTACGGGGAACTTCTGAGGGAGGTTTACGGGGATGTGGAGGTCAGGCAATCCCCCTGCCGGATGGAACCCCTGGACCCGGAGACTGCCAGCCGGTTCGGCATTGTGTCCGGTCAGCAGGTGGTGGCCTACAGCCGGGTATTCCTGGCCCGGGGAGAACCGGCCATTTATACGGAAAACCGGATTCCCGCCAGCCGGCTGGTGCGGCCGCCGGAGGAACTGTCCGGAGAAAAGACCGTTATGGAGTTTCTCCGGGAGGACTGCGCCGAAGAGCCGGTCCAGAATGTGGTCCGCCTGATCCCCGGAACGGCCGGAGACCGGGAGGCACTGAAACTCAGGCTGAAGAAAGGAACTCCCCTGATTGCCTGGGGGGAAACCTTTTACAATCTGCAGGATGAGGCGGTGGCCTTTGCCTCCTCCTGGTTCCACCCGGAACGGGTGGATATGCACCTGCTGGTGAAGAGGTAAGATTATGGAGAAATATGACGTTCTGGTGGCCGGCGCCGGCATAGCCGGGGTATCGGCGGCCTACTATCTGGCCAGGGAGGGCCTGAAGGTCTGTCTGGCCGAAGGGAACTCCCCCTGTGCCGGAGCCACCGGGGCCTGCAACGGAGCCCTCAGCTATCTGGGGAAATCCGGTTATGAACTGCAGGCAGCGGCTGCGGCCCTTCCCCTGTACAGGGAACTGGGGGAAACCCTTCATCTGCAGGGGGCCATGGATATGGAGCGGGAAGTGTTTTTCCTGGGGATCACCGGGGAGGACCGGACCATCCTGGAGACCATGGTGGCCGGTGCCCGGGAATGCGGACTTCCTGCCTCCATGCTGACCGCCCGGGAGGTTTCCGCCCGGATCCCGGGACTTCATCCCCAGGTCCGCTTTGCCGCCTGGTCCCCCGGGGGAATGCAGGGGGTGGTGGATCCCTTCCGGGTGACTCTTAGACTGCTGGAGGCCTTCCGGGAAATGGGGGGCACGTACCGGACAGCCCGGGTGGAAGGGCTGGAGATGACAGGGGACAGTTTTGTGGCGGCCTATACCAGTGCCGGCCGGATTCCGGCGGAAAGCTTTGTCAACTGCACCGGCATCCGGGTGGACGGGCTCTGGCCCCGGGAGGATATGGGACTGGGAATTTTCGTCCAGAAGGGGACCGTACTGGTGACCCAGCCAGTGCCGGATCTGTATCCCGGCAACATTCTGAACGGGGATTTCATGAAGAAGGATCCTCCGGTGATCACCCTGGCAGTGGAGCAGAGCCTCACCGGGAACCTGTTGATCGGGGCAGCCAAGGAGCGGGACGAAATGACCCGGGAAGTGTCCCGGGAAATTGTAACGGGCATTGCGGACAACCTGGGGCGCTATCTCACCGGCCTGGAGGAACTGACGGTGATCCGGGCCTATGCCGGCCACCGGGCCACCCGGCCGGAGGGATATTTTGCCGGCCGGATTCCGGAAACGCAGAATCTCTTTGCCCTGGCCGGGTTCGGAAGCGGGGGGATTACCCTGGGACCGGCAGCCGGCCGATTTCTTGCGGAGTCCATCCGCCGGGGCTGACCCGGCGGTGACCATATATTATGTACGATGAAAAGGAGAATACCATGAGCAAAAAGTATGATGTGAAAATTGAGGTTTTATCTATTGCCAGGCCCTGTGGATCCGGGATGCAGGTGGGGGATACCTGCTACTGTGAGCGGACGGACGGACTGGGACTCCGGTTCCGGGGAACCGACGGCTGGTGCCCGGAACTGGTCCATGCGGCCATGCCGGCCCTGTCCTCCCTGGCCTTCGGAGGGGAACTTCCCTGGGAGGACGAACAGGGACGGGCCACCAGCGCCTGCCCGGATCCCCACTGCCAGGTGGTGATCGGCGTCAGCCGGCTGCGGGAATCGGAAAAGTAGAGGGAAGACCATGAAACTCAGTATCCTGGTGGACAACAACAGCATCACGGACCGGTATTTCCGGTCGGAGCCGGCCCTGTCGGTCTGGGTGGATGACGGATCTGCCAACATCCTTCTGGATACGGGGTATTCGGACGCTTTTTTGCACAACGGCACAAAGATGCGGCTGGATTTTTCACGGCTGGATGCGGTGGTACTGTCCCACGGCCATTTTGACCATACCTGGGGGCTGGCGCCCCTGGTGGCCTGGTTTACCGAGGCGGAACTGGAGGGCCGGGTAGCGGAGCGCCCCCGGATTGTTGCCCATCCGGAGGCACTGGAGGACAAAGTGCTTCCGGAGGGGGGATCCATCGGTAGCATGTTTTCGGCCGGTACCCTGTCCCGGTTTTTCCCGGTGCAGCTGTCCCGGACCCCGGTGGAACTGTCGGAGCACACAGTCTTTCTGGGAGAGATACCCCGGAGGTTTTCCTTTGAGGAGCCGCCCCGGTACAACCTGCGGGTCCGGGAGGGAGTGACGGAGCCGGACCATCTGCCGGATGACAGTGCCCTGGCGGTAAACACGGCAGAGGGACTGGTGCTGGTGTGCGGCTGTGCCCACGCCGGAGTCTGCAATACCCTGGAGTATGCCCGGGAGGTAACGGGTCAGGAACGGGTCCGGGCCGTGTACGGGGGACTCCATTTGCTGGGGGCGGCCCCGGAGCGGCTGGAGGAGACTGGCCGTTACCTGGAGGATCTGGGGGTTCAGGAGATCTGGCCTGTTCACTGTGTGGACCTGGAGGCGAAGAGGGTTTTGTCCCGGTTTCTTCCGGTCCGGGAGGCCGGAACCGGCATGAGCATTGTTTTTCGGGACCACGGCCGTCTGTAATTGTAACAATCTCCAAAAATATCTCCCGGGCGGCTGTGTATGTGGCGGGTATTTGTCGGCATAAGCGAAGGGTAATAGGTGTTTTCTTCCGAATTTTAGTGACATAGACAGTGTGTTCCCCCGGTTCTTTCCGGAAAGAGGGGCGGATGTCCGTTCCGGAATACACTCCGATCACAAAGAGGAGGAAAATCATGGGCAGAAAAATATTGTTCAGAAATGTGCGGGCGATCGTCACCTGTGATCCGGAGGACCGGATATTAAAGGATGCCGATCTGCTGATTGAAGGAAACCGGATCGTCCGGATGGGAACGGCTCTTCCGGCCGCGGATGACGTGGAGGTTATTGACGGAAAAAACCTGTTCATCTATCCCGGACTGGTAAATACACACCACCATCTTCTGCAGGCTTTTACCCGGAACATTCCGGCCATCCAGAACTCAGAACTGTTTGACTGGCTGATGTATCTGTACAACGTCTGGATGAAGGTGACCCCGGAGTATCTGTACTACAGTTCCATGGTGGCCATGGGTGAGTTCGCCAAATATGGCGGAACCACCATGTTCGACCAGCATTTTGCCTTCCCCCGGGGAGCCGGAAAAAACATGCTGGACCGGCAGTTTGATGCCGCCGCGGACATTGGCCTGCGGTTTCACGCCGGCCGCAGCAGCTTCAACCGGGGAAAAAGCAACGGTGGTCTTCCGCCGGATGAACTGGTGGAGACCCTGGATGAGGTGCTTGACGATACCCGTCGCCTGATTGAGACCTACCATGATCCGGAGCCGTTTTCCATGCGGCAGGTGGTGGTATCCCCCTGCTCCCCCTTCTCCGTTGACTCGGATATCATGAGGGAGTCGGCCCGGATGGGCCGGGCCATGGGAGTCCGTCTCCATACCCACCTGTGTGAAACCCTGGATGAGGAGGACTACTGCCTGGAAGTGTACGGCAAGCGTCCCCTGGCCTGGGCGGAAGAGTGTGAGTGGGTGGGTGAGGATGTCTGGTTTGCCCATGGGATTCACTTCACCGATGAGGAGATTACGGGTATCCTGGCCCCCACCAAAACCGGTGTGGCCCACAACCCGGTGTCCAATATGAAACTGTCCTCGGGAATCTGCAAGGTGCCCCTGATGCTGGAACACGGGGTCCCGGTGGGACTGGCCCTGGACGGCTGCGGCAGCAACGACGCCTCCAATCTGCTGGCGGACATCCGTTCCGCCTTCCTGATCCACCGCCATACCTGGAGCGACAGGGCTCCCAGCGGCTATGAGATCCTGAAACTGGCCACCAAAGGCAGTGCGGAACTGCTGGGGAGAAGCGATATCGGCTCCCTGGAGGAAGGAAAGGCAGCCGACCTGTTTGCCATCCGCCGCAATGCCCTGCGGGGAGTTTATGATCCGCCAGCCAAATCCTGATCTCCATTTTGAAATCCCGTTCTGGCAGGCCGGGATGACCCTCATCGCCGGGCTGGATGAAGCCGGGCGGGGAGCCTGGGCTGGCCCCGTTTCGGCCGGCGCGGTCATCCTGCCGCCCGACCCCGCCATCCTG
>JAXGWN010000115.1:0-6027 GCA_040773285.1 Bacillota bacterium | reverse complement strand
CATCAGTCCGGTGAGCATTTCCCTGGACGACTATTTTGTGAACCGTACGGACACTCCCCTGGACGAGGATGGAAAACCGGACTATGAGTCCCTGGACGCCATTGATGTGGAGATGTTCAACCGGGATCTGGCGGCCCTTCTGCAGGGGGATCCGGTGGAACTGCCGGTGTTTGATTTCCGGGATGGCGTGCGGCGTCCCTCCGGAAAGATCACCCAGATTTCGGAGGACCAGCCCATCGTGATTGAGGGGATCCATGGGCTCAATGACCGGCTGACCGCCGGGATTCCCCGGACCCGGAAATTCTATATTTACATCAGCGCCCTGACCCAGCTGAACCTGGACAGCGCCAACCGGATCAAGACCACAGACGCCCGGCTGCTGAGACGGATGGTGAGGGATGCCCAGTTCCGGGGGTATCCGGCGGATACCACCCTGGAGATGTGGCCTTCGGTGCGCCGGGGGGAGAACAACAATATCTTTCCCTTCCAGGAAAATGCCGACGTCATGTTCAACTCCCATCTGGTGTATGAACTGGCAGTCCTGAAGACCTTTGCGGAGCCTCTTCTGCGGAACATCCCTTTGGACGCCCATTTCCATGCGGATGCCAAGAATCTCCTGAACATTCTGGACTTCTTTGAGCCTCTGAAGGACCTGACGGATATTCCCAACAACTCCATTATCCGGGAGTTCATCGGGGAGAGCTGCTTTGATAAGGGAGAACACTGATGGTGATCGGAAGTCATCTGTCCATTGCCAAAGGGTTTCATAAGGCCGGGGAGATGGCGGTGAAGATCGGAGCCAATACCTTTCAGTTTTTTACCAGAAATCCCCGGGGGGGAGCGGCCCGGGATCTGGTACCGGCGGAACTGGCGGCACTTTCCGCCACCATGGAGAGCCATGGGTTCGGAGATCTGCTGGCCCATGCCCCCTATACGCTGAATCTGGCGGCCAGCCGGCCGGAGACCATGGAGTTTGCCCTGAATACCCTGGGGGAAGACCTGGAGCGGGTAGACGCCCTTCCCTGCCGCCTGTACAATTTCCATCCGGGAAGCCATGTGGGAGCCGGAATCCCGGAGGGGATCCGGCGGATCACCCGGATGCTGAACCGGGTGGTGGGCGCAGAGGGACGCGCTACCCTGCTGCTGGAGACCATGAGCGGCAAAGGAAGCGAGGTGGGAAGCACCTTCGGGGAACTGGCAGACATTATGGCCGGAGTGAATCATCCGGAACGGTTTGGAGTCTGTCTGGATACTTGCCATGTTTATGATTCCGGCTACGATATCCGTGACCGGATGGATGAGGTGCTGGAGGATTTTGACCGGACCATCGGGCTGGAACGTCTGAAGGCGGTCCATATCAATGACAGTATGTACGGGCTGGGGAGCCGGAAGGACCGGCATGCCGGTCTGGGGGAAGACCATCTTGGGATGGATTTCTTTGTCCGCCTTCTGACCCATCCCTCCCTCAGCCATCTGCCCTTTTTCCTGGAGACCCCATATGATGATTTGGGACACCGGGATGAGATTATTCGCCTGAAGGAAGCACTGGACTATGATAAGAAAGACTAAGAGAATCCGGGAGATTCTGGAGCGGCTCAGTAAGATGTATCCATCCCCCCGGACGGAACTGGAATTCGAAACCCCGTTTCAGCTGCTGGTGGCCACCATGCTGGCGGCCCAGTCCACGGACCGGCAGGTAAACAAGGTGACAGCCCGGCTTTTTGACGCCTATGGAACGCCGGAGACCATGGCCACCCTGAGGGCAGAGCAGCTGGAGCCCTGGGTGAGTTCGGTGGGATTGTACCGGAACAAAAGCCGGGCTATTGTGGAAACGGCCAGGATTATAATGGGGCAGTATGGAGGAGATGTGCCAAAAACCCGGGAGGGACTGGAATCCCTGCCCGGAGTGGGCCGCAAGACCGCCAACGTGGTCCTTTCCAACGCCTTCGATATACCGGCCTTTGCGGTGGATACCCATGTGTTCCGGGTGGCCAGACGCCTGGGGCTCTCCGATGGAAAGAACCCCCTGGAGGTGGAACAGGATCTGTGCCGCCTGATTGAGCCGGAGGACTGGAAGGATGCCCACCACTGGCTGATCTTTCATGGCCGCCGGGTCTGTGCGGCCCGGAGTCCCCGCTGCGGAAACTGCGGACTGGAGGATCTGTGCCGGTCGGGGGACAAGGTGAAAATACAAAGAAACTGAATAAATGAAAAAAATCAAGACGGATGCGGCGTGTGCCGCATCCGTCTTATGGTTGGCGATTGTGCAGAATGTTAATTTCTGCATTCCGGGCAGATGCCGGAATAGTAAATCTGTGTGCTTTCCGTGATGAATCCTTCGCCCGGGGCCGGGATGTCCGGCCGGTCGAACATGATGTCGTATACTTTTCCGCAATTGCTGCACATGAAGTGCCCGTGTACGGAGGTGTCTGCGTCGTAGCGCACCTCGTTTTCATTGATCAGGACCGGCTGAACCAGGCCCTTCTCCAGAAAGAGATGCAGGGTGTTGTAAACGGTGGTCCGGGAAAGGGTGGGCATTTCCTGCACCAGATCCCGGTACACTGTGTCCACCGAAGGATGATTTTTGTGCTGAACCAGATATTCGTAGATTCTCATCCGGGGCACGGTGGGTTTGATGTTGTTTTTGGTCAGTTCATGACCTACGAGAGTTTTCATATTATTTTCCTCTTTTGTAATAGCTACACTGTTATCATACTCTCATTGTGGACGGGTGTCAAGGAACCGGAAAGAAAAAACCGATCTGCCCGCTATGCTTTGCCTAGGACCGGCTGCGGGTATAGTTCAGCAGACCGCCGGCCAGCAGGATCTCGATGAAACGGGGACTCAGACCATGGGCCACCTGGAAGGTGGTTCCCCGGGTCAGGTTCTCCACGGTCAGTTCTCCCTGTTCCGGGAGGGCCTTCTGGACTCCGGCGATCACCAGCCGGTCTCCCTGCTCCAAAGCATCGTAGTCTTCCTCACGGACAAAAGTCAGAGGCAAAATGCCGAAGTTGATCAGGTTGGAACGGTGGATTCTGGCGAAGCTTTTGGCGATGACCGCCCGGACACCCAGGTACATGGGGGCCAGTGCGGCGTGCTCCCGGCTGGAACCCTGACCGTAGTTGTGTCCTCCCACGATGAATCCGCCGCCTTTTTCCAGGGCTCTCTGGGCAAAGCAGTCATCCAGGGCGTAGCAGACAAACTGGGCGATGGCCGGGATGTTGGAGCGCAGGGGAAGAACCTTGGCTCCGGCCGGCATAATGTGGTCGGTGGTGATGTTGTCCCCGGTTTTAATGAGGATTTCCCCTTCCAGGGCTTCCTCCAGAGGTTCCTTCACCGGCAGGGGCTGAATGTTGGGGCCCCGGACCACGGTAACGGTTTCCGGATCTTCAGCCGGGGGAACGATCATGCGGTCGTCCACCAGGAATTTTTCCGGCATGGGAATCTCAACGGGATCTCCCAGGGACCGGGGATCGGTGAGAAAACCGGTAAGGGCTGTGGCAGCCGCGGTTTCCGGGCTGGCCAGATAAATCTCTGCATCCTTTGTGCCGCTTCTTCCCTTGAAGTTCCGGTTGAAGGTGCGGACGGAGACGGCTCCGGAGGCCGGGGCCTGACCCATTCCGATGCAGGGGCCGCAGGCGGATTCCAGGATTCTGGCTCCGGAGGCGATCAGGTCACCCAGGGCTCCGCTGTCTGCCAGCATTTTATACACCTGACGGGACCCCGGGGAAATCACCAGGGATACGTTTTCGCTGACCACCTTGCCCTTCAGGACAGCGGCCACGGTCATCAGGTCCTGGTAGGAGGAGTTGGTGCAGCTGCCGATGGCCACCTGGCTGACCGCCAGATCCTGGAAGGAGGATACGGGGCGGACGGCGTCCGGGCTGTGGGGGCAGGCCACCAGAGGCTCCAGGGTACCCAGGTCGATTTCAATCACCTGGTCATAGGAAGCATCCGGGTCTGCGGACAGTTCCTGCCAGACCTCCTCCCGGCCCTGAGCCGCCAGGAAACTGCGGGTGACACCGTCGCTGGGGAATACCGAGGTGGTGGCGCCCAGTTCGGCACCCATGTTGGTGATGGTGGCCCGCTCCGGCACGGAAAGGGTAGCCACACCGGGACCGCTGTATTCAATGATTCTGCCGACGCCGCCTTTGACGGTCATGATTTCCAGCACCTTCAGGATAACATCCTTGGCGCTGACCCAGTGGGAGAGTTTTCCGGTGAGACGGACGTTTACCACCTGGGGGGTGGTGAGATAGAAGGGACCTCCGGCCATGGCCACAGCCACGTCCAGTCCTCCCGCCCCGATGGCGATCATCCCCAGGCCGCCCCCGGTGGGGGTGTGGCTGTCGGATCCCAGCAGGGTTTTTCCGGGAACGCCAAACCGTTCCAAGTGCACCTGGTGACAGATGCCGTTTCCGGGCCGGGAAAAGTATATGCCATGTTTTGCGGCTACGGTCTGCAGATACAGGTGGTCGTCGGCATTTTCAAAGCCGGTCTGCAGGGTGTTGTGATCCACGTAACTGACGGACAGTTCAGTTTTTACCCGGGGGACCCCCATGGCCTCGAACTGCAGGTAACTCATGGTGCCGGTGGCGTCCTGGGTCAGGGTCTGGTCGATGTGGATGGCGATTTCGCTGCCGGGTTCCAGGGTCCCTTCCACCAGGTGGGCTGCCAGTATCTTTTCAACAAGATTCTTGCTCATAATTCTCCTCCTCGCGATTAATACCGGAATAAATATATCAGATACGGCTGGTTCCGTAAAGACGGGGCCGGGAAGCGGGGACGGCCCTGAACGGCGTAGGCAGCCTTTCCAGATAACCACTCCGGGTTGCAGGATTTGCCCGTTCCGGGACAGAAGTATACTTCCAGCCCAATGGAGTGCTCCGCAGACTGTGGGATCTGATATCCCCATGACCGGGCGTGACTGGAGGAATCCCCTATGCAACTGCCAAATCTGAAACAGTACTGCCACCTGATGAAGACCGATAGGGATCTTCTGTTCCGCCTGGACTGCGATTATGTTTTCCGGGATGTGTATGCCCCCTCGGAGGAACTGCTGGCCCTGCCGGCCGACTCTTTTCTCAATAAACGGCTGGAGGACATCTTTCCCCCTGATACCGCCGGGAAGATGCGTGCAGAACTGAACCGGCTGTCCGGTCCGGAGAACCTTCAGCCGGTTGCCATGTACTACAGTCTTAGGATGCAGGGGCACATCCGGTATTTTTCTGCAGAAGTGTACAGGGAGACCGATGGGGAGGGAAACTGCTTTCTGCTGGCCGTGGTCACGGAAGTGCCGGCAGGGAACACTCATCCGGACTTTTTTAGCCTGGGTCTGGATCTGATGTGTCTGGCGGACCTGGAAGGCCGGTTCGTCCGCTGCAATCCGGCCTGGACAACCCGGTTCGGGTACCGGGAAGAGGAACTTACAGGACGGTCCGTCCTGGAGTTTATCCATCCCGAAGACCGGAAACAGACACTGGTATTCTTCAGGCGTCTGGAAAGAACCGGTGAACTCAGAGGTTTCGTAAACCGCTATCAGGGTAAGGACGGCCAGTGGTGCTGGCTGGAATGGAATGCTGTCTATAAGGAAGGCTTCTATTATGGTACAGCCCGGGATATAACGGGACAGATGAACCTGGAAAGCCGTTTGCGGGCCAGTGAGATGAATTTCCGGAGTTTTTTCGATACACTGGACGATATGGTGGCGGTCCTCAACCCTGAGGGCCAGATTCTTTACGTTAACGATGCCCTGCTGGCAGGGCTGGGATATACGGTCAGCGATCTTTACGGCAGTTTCTTTTTTGACCTGATGGGTGCTGCATTGCCGGCCCGTCCGGTACCGGTTATGGAGACCATGCTGAGTGACCGGCGAACCGCTCTGTCCACGCTGAGGACCTGTACGGGAGAATATCTTATATGTGAAATACAGATCTGGAAGGGTCAGTGGAATGGGGCAACAGGCATTTTTGTTCTGTCCCATGATGTTACGGAACTTTTGAAACGGGACAAAATCCTGAACCGGCT
>JAXGWN010000114.1:0-6029 GCA_040773285.1 Bacillota bacterium | reverse complement strand
TGAAAGAGGCCCGGGAGCGGGTCCGCAGCACCATAGAAAAACTCCGTGAGGACAAAGTCTATGACTGGAGCAGCATAAAAAGTGCAATCCGGGATACCATGGGCAAATTCCTATACGACAGAACCAAACGCAGACCCATGGTGGTACCCATCATTGTTGAGATCTAAGGATGGCACGGACCTGGTTCCGTGCCGTTTTTTTCCGCTTCAGACAGGAGTGAATCTATGAGCATCTTTGCCATCGGGGACCTGCATCTGTCCCTGGGCACCGATAAACCGATGGATGTGTTCGGACCCCTGTGGGACCGGCACTGGGAGAAACTGGAGACCAACTGGAGACAGGTGGTGGGACCGGAGGATCTGGTGCTGTTGGCCGGGGATCATTCCTGGGGACTGAAACCCCGGGAGGCCCTGCCGGATCTGGAGTTTATCGGGAGTCTGCCCGGGAAGAAACTGCTGATCCGGGGAAACCACGATCTTTGGTGGCAGAGCCGGAAAAAAACCGAGGCCATGCTTCCGGAGTCCATGTATATCCTGCAAAACGATTCCTTTGCCTTTGAGGACTGGAGAATCTGCGGTTCCCGGGGGTGGCTGGTGCCTGGGGACGATGCCTTCGGGGCTGAGGACGGGAAAATCTATCGGCGGGAACTGATCCGTCTGGAGATGAGCCTGAAGGCGGCGGGACCCGGTGGAAACCTGCTGGCCATGATGCATTTTCCTCCGGTGGGCCGCCGGGGAACCCCCACGGAGTTTTCCCGTATGCTCAGTGCCTATGGGGTGAAGACCTGTGTGTACGGTCACATCCACGGCCCTGGGCTGTCCCAGGTATTTGAGGGGGAACTGGAGGGTGTCCGGTATCAGCTGGTATCGGCGGATTTTCTGGGCTTTATGCCCAAAAGGATCACTCCGGGGGATTTCGGTTGTGCCATTTCTCACAATCCTATATAATCAGAACTAGCAAAAAAAGATGGAGGTAGGCGCCAATGAGTTATGATCTGTGTGTTGTCGGGGGAGGCCCCGGAGGCTATGTGGCCGCAATCCGTGCCGCCCAGCTGGGAGCCAAAGTGGCCCTGGTGGAGAAAGAAAACGTCGGAGGAACCTGTCTGAACTGGGGATGCATTCCCACCAAAGCTCTGGTGGCCAGCACTTCCGTTCTTGCGGACATGAAAAACGCCGAATCCTTCGGACTGTCTGCGGACAATGTATCCTACGATTTCGGAAAAATTATGGCCCGCAAGGATGCCATTGTTGCCCAGCTGGTGAAGGGAATCGGTTTTCTTCTTAAGAAGAATAACGTGGAACTGTTTCAGGGAACCGGCAGACTGCTGGGTCCCGGTCAGGTGGAAGTATCCTCCGATGGGGAGACCCGGGTGGTGGAGGCCGCAAAAGTGATTCTGGCCACCGGATCTGAGCCGGCTCTTATACGGGCACTGAATTACAATGGAAATACCGTGATCACCAGCCAGGAGGCCCTGGCCCTGACGGAGGTACCGGAGAGTCTTCTGGTGATCGGTGGAGGCGTTATCGGCTGTGAGTTCGCCATGATCTTTGCGGAACTGGGGACGGAAGTGACCATCGTGGAGGCACTGGAACGGGTTCTTCCCATGGTGGATGAGGAAATCTCCAAGCGGATGAAGATGACCCTGAAGAAGCGGAAGATCACTCTCCATACCGGAAAGATGATCGAGAAAGTGGAAGACGCCGACGGCGGCATTGTGGCCACCCTGGCGGATGGCTCGGAGATCCGGGCAGCCAAGGCTCTCATTTCCATCGGGCGGACCTTCAACACCAAAGGTCTCGGTCTGGAGGAAGCAGGCGTGGAGCTGGGCCAGAGAGGGGAAATCCTGGTGGATGACTTCCTGGCCACCAATCTGGACGGGGTATACGCCATCGGGGACGTGACCAACAAGGTGCAGCTGGCCCATGTGGCCAGTGCCCAGGGGATCGTCTGTGTGGAAAACCTGTTCGGCAAAAAAGATGCTCCGAAAGCCATGGATTACCGGGTGGTACCCAGCTGCATTTTTACCAGCCCCGAAATCGCCACCGTGGGAATCACCGAAGCCGAGGCGGAGGCCAAAGGGCTGGAGGTCAATGTGGGCAAATTCCCCTTCCAGGCTCTGGGGAAAGCCGCCTGCATCGGTCATACCGATGGCTTCGTGAAGATTGTTGCGGACAAATCCACCGATAAGGTGCTGGGAGTTCACATCATGGGACCCCATGCCACCGACCTGATCGCCGAGGGGGCTCTGGCCATCCAGATGGGGGTTACCGTCGGGGAACTGGCTGCCACCATCCATGCCCATCCCACCCTGGCTGAATCCCTGATGGAGGCAGCCGAGGCCGTGCATGGTCTGTCTGTCCATTCATAAAAACAAGGCCCGGGACTCCCGGGCTTTTTTTGGAGGTGTACCGTGGTAAAAAGTATCTGTGTATACAGTTCCTCCAGTGATGCGGTGGATCCGGTCTATCTGGAAGAAGCCCGGGAGGTTTCCCTGGCCCTGGCCACAGATGGATGGTCCCTGGTGTACGGGGCCGGTGCCATTGGCCTGATGGGTGAATGTGCCCGGGCCTTCCGGGAAGCCGGAAGCCGGGTCACCGGAGTGATCCCGGACGCCCTGCACCGGCCGGGCATCGTGTATGAGCACTGTGATGAACTGGTGGTCACGGAGACCATGCGGCAGAGAAAGGCCCATATGGAGAACAGTGCCGGGGGATTTCTGGCCCTGCCGGGGGGATTCGGCACCCTGGAGGAACTGCTGGAGATCATAACCCTGAAGCAGCTGAAATACCACAACAAGCCGGTGGTGATCTACAACACTGCGGGTTTCTACGATGGTCTTCTGGGGGTTTTTGATCAGATCACCGGACAGCGGTTTGCCGGTTCTGCTTCCCGGGAACTGTACCATGTGGCCGCCTCTCCCGGTGAAGTGGTGGACTACCTGAACAGTTACCGTCCGGCGGAGATAACCGACAAATGGACCGGAATCAGCGGTCCTGAGGCAAGACGAGTCAGAGGAGGGGATCCCACATGATCCTGATTGGAGAATCCATTAACAGCAGCATTAAGAGGGTCCGGGAGGCGGTGGAGGCCCGGGATGGGGAATACCTGAAACGGCTGGCTCTGGCCCAGCAGGAAAACGGGGCCGCCTACGTGGACGTAAACTGTGGTACCCGGGTGAAGGATGAGGTGGAGACCATGGACTGGATGGTCCGGACGGTGGCCTCTGCGGTCCGGATCCCCCTTTCCATTGACAGCCCCCGTCCGGAAGCGGTGGAGGCAGGGCTTCTTGCTGCCGGACGCCCCGGCACCCTGATCAATTCCATTACGGCGGAAAAAGAACGCATGGAAGCCCTGATTCCCCTGGCTGTGCGCCATGAGGCCAAAGTGATTGCCCTCCTGATGGACGATCAGGGGATTCCGGAAACGGTGGAGGACCGGGTCCGTATTGCCGGCACCCTGATTCCCGCCCTGATGGATGCGGGAATCCCGGCGGATCATATCCTGGTGGATTCCATCGTGAAGCCCATCGGGACCGGGGACGGTGCCGGCCTGGAGGTACTGGATTCCATCCGGGCCATCCGGGAGAAATATCCGGAAGTGCATTTCACTGCCGGACTGTCCAACATCTCCCACGGGCTTCCCGGCGATGCGGAAATCAACCATGCCTTCCTGATTCTGTGTATCCGGGAGGGGCTGGATCACTGCATTGCCAACGTGCTGGACCGCCGGATCACCGCCTACGGGGCAGCGGCTGAGGCCCTGCTGGGGAAGGACCCCTGGTGTGCCAGGCTTCTGAAGAGTTTCCGTGCCGGATACTTCAGTGAAAAACAAAACTATCTTGATCTCTAGAAAGGAATGACCTGATGATCCGCAAAGCTGTGAAATTTTTTCTCCTGATGCTGGTACCCACCGCGGCCCTGACGTATGCCACCAATCCTTCCGGGGGCCTGGAGGCCCTGATTCATCCCGGGGCGGTGGCGGCGGTCCGTCTCTACCTGGTGGCCTCCCTGCTGATCGTTCTCATCCAGAACCTGCTGGAGCGCCTGATGTTCCGTAAGGGCCTGGATCTGAGGATCTGGAAAGAGGGAGTGGCCGGTTTTGGACTCCTGGTGCTGGCCCTGTATCTGGGGCTCAGCCTCTGGAACGGAAGCGATCTCACGCCCCTGTCCGTGCTGTCCTCTGCGGCCCTGTACGGGGTGGTGGGCTGGTTCTATGGCCGCTACCGGGTCCGGGCTGCCGATTCGGCAGAGACCGCAAAGACGGAGACAAACGGGAAAAAAAAGAAGGGATCCGCCCAGGGAGCCGGGAAACAGCCGGGTAAAAGAAAGTCCTGAAAAAATATGACCCCGCAGCTGCGGGGTCATTTGATTAATTCTCCGTAAGTCCAAGAAACTTAAGAACCTCAGGGGACATATCCTCACGGCCGATCACCTGACGGTGCAGGACCGGCCGGGCGTCCAGCCGGCTGAGTCCCGCAGGAATGGGAAGACTGCTGTAACGGCTCAGTTCCTCCAGCAGTTCCAGTTCGCTTCCGGCATCTCTATCCGGCAGGACGGCTTCCGCCACGCTGGCGGTGAACTTGAAGGGGCTGGCGGTGGAAACCACCACGGTGGGAGTGGTGTCCCCGGTCTCATTCCGGTATTTTTCGCAGATGTCCATGGCCACGGCGGTATGGGTATCAGTAAGATATCCATAAGCGTTCCAGGTGTCACGAATGCGGCGGACGGTTTCTTCGTCATCGGAGAAGTCCGACCAGAACAGGGAATGGACCTTGTCCAGAACGTCTTCGGTAACCTGGTAACGGCCGGTTTCAGCCAGTTCACCCATCCAGCCGGCCACCCGGGCAGCGTCCCGGCCGGAAAGAAGATAGATCAGGCGCTCCAGATTGCTGGAGATCAGGATGTCCATGGAGGGGGAGATGGTACGGCTGAAGGGCCGGTTGCGGTCGTAGACGCCGGTGCGGATAAAGTCGGTCAGCACGTTGTTGGCGTTGGCGGCGCAGACCAGACGGTTTACCGGAAGTCCCATTTCCCGGGCAAAGTAGCCAGCCAGGATGTTGCCGAAATTGCCGGTGGGAACCACGAAGTTCACGGGGTCTCCACAGGCTAGATCCCCCTGACGGACCATGTCGCAGTAGGCGGAGAAATAGTAGACAATCTGTGGGGCCAGCCGGCCCCAGTTGATGGAGTTGGCCGAGGAAAACCGCATGCCGGCTTCTGCCAGCAGCCGTTCTACCTGCTGGTCAGAGAAGATTTCCTTGACCCCGCTTTGGGTATCGTCGAAGTTCCCCCGGACCGCCAGGACGCCCACATTGCTTCCTTCCTGGGTCACCATCTGCAGTTTTTGCACCTGGCTTACCCCCGCATCCGGGTAGAAGACCAGGATTCTGGTTCTGTCCACGTCCCGGAAGCCTTCCAGGGCTGCCTTCCCGGTATCCCCGGAGGTGGCCACCAGGATCACATAGGTGCGCAGATCCTGTTCCATAGCGGCGCTGGTGGTAAGGAGATGGGGAAGGATCTGCAGGGCCATATCCTTGAATGCACAGGTGGGTCCGTGCCAGAGTTCCAGGATACTCAGAGAATGGTCCAGCCGGTGCAGGGGAGCCACCCTGGAATCGGAAAAGGTGGTCTCATTGTAGGCGCTGCCGATGCAGCGGACAAGATCCTCCCGGCTGAAACCGGTAAGGTAGCGGGCCAGAATGAATTCCGCCCGCTCCTGATAGGTAAGGGGAATCAGGGCCTCCAGATCGCCTTCAGACAGGCGGGGTATGGATTCCGGGGTCAGCAGACCGCCGTCCGGCGCCAGTCCGGCCAGAATGGCCTGGGCTGCGCTCAGGAAGGGGCGGCCCTCCCGGGTGCTTTCATATTTCATGGGTTGTCCCGGTACAGGTTGCCCTGTACGCATCCTTTCTTCAGTATGAAGCGGTCCCTGCGGACCGCATCCATTTTAACACAGATCTGCCCCGATGGGTACGCCCCGGGCAGAGCACAACCAACAAATATTGTCCGCCGGAAGGGATTTGACCGGTG
>JAXGWN010000113.1:0-6039 GCA_040773285.1 Bacillota bacterium | reverse complement strand
GATTCTGGAAATTACCCCTTTGTTTCCGTGCCGTCCGGCCATCTTATCGCCAACGGAAATCTTCCGTTTCTGGGCAATGTAGACCCGGACCAGTTTATTGACTCCCGCCGGCAGTTCATCACCGTTTTCCCGGTCAAAAATCTTCACATCCACGATGATTCCCCGTTCACCATGGGGAACCTTCAGGGAGTTGTCCCGGACTTCCCGGGCCTTCTCACCGAAAATCGCCCGCAGCAATTTTTCCTCGGCAGTCAGTTCCTGTTCCCCTTTGGGGGTCACCTTGCCCACCAGGATGTCCCCGGGACGTACTTCCGCACCGATCCGGATAATACCATCTGCATCCAGGTTTTTCAGGTTCTCCTCGGAGACGTTGGGGATATCCCTGGTGATCTCCTCACTGCCCAGTTTGGTATCCCGGGAATCGCACTCATATTCCTCTATGTGAATGGAGGTGTAGTAATCCTCCTTCACCAGTTTCTCGGAAATCAGTATGGCATCCTCATAGTTGTATCCTTCCCAGGTCATGAAGGCCACCACAACGTTCCGGCCAAGAGCCAGTTCACCACGGTCTGTGGCAGGGCCGTCGGCAATGACGTCCCCCTTCCGGACCCGGTCGCCTTTTTTCACAATAGGCCGCTGATTGATGCAGGTCCCCTGGTTGGAACGTTTGTACTTATCCAGCCGGTAACGGTCCAGGGTGCCATCGTCGTTCTGCACCAGAATCTCGTCCCCGGTAACCCGGGCCACCTGGCCGTCCTTGCGGACCACCTTGCAGACCCCGGAATCCTCAGCAATTTTCTTCTCCATTCCGGTTCCCACATGGGGGGACTCCGTCAGCAGAAGGGGTACAGCCTGACGCTGCATGTTGGCACCCATCAGGGCGCGGTTGGCGTCATCATGCTCCAGGAAAGGAATCAGCGCCGTGGCAATGGACCACACCTGTTTAGGGGTAACGTCCATATAATCACAATTGGTGGGCGCCGTGTACAATACGATATCTTCCACCCGGGCGTTGACCCGCTCCGTGACAAAGTACCCCTCATCATCCAGGGGCGCATTGGCCTGGGCAATCAGATAGCGGTCCTCCTCATCGGCGGTGAGATATACAATCTCATCGGTAACCCGGGCCTTCTCCTTGTCCACCATACGGTAGGGAGTTTCAATAAATCCATATTCGTTCACCCTGGCGTAGGTTCCCAGGGATCCGATCAGTCCGATATTGGGACCCTCCGGGGTCTCAATGGGACACATTCTTCCATAGTGGGAATGGTGCACGTCCCGGACCTCAAAGCCTGCCCGCTCCCGGGAAAGACCTCCGGGACCCAGGGCACTGAGCCGCCGCTTGTGGGTCAGTTCAACCAGAGGGTTGGTCTGATCCATAAACTGGGACAGCTGCGAAGAACCGAAAAACTCTTTGATGGCAGCCGAAACAGGCCGGATGTTGATCAGGTTCTGCGGGCTGACCGCCTCAATATCCTGAATGGTCATCCGCTCCTTGATCACCCGCTCCATCCGGGAAAGACCGATCCGGAACTGGTTCTGCAGCAGTTCTCCCACACAGCGGAGTCTGCGGTTTCCCAGATGGTCGATGTCATCGGAATGATGTTTCCCTTCCATCAGCTCCAGGAAATAATCCATGGCCGCCGTAATATCCTCGAATTCCAGCTGACGGTTGTACCGCTTCATCTGCTGGTCTTCCGGAGTCCTGAAAAGAGGCATCCCGTGATTCAGTTTTGTATTGATTTTATGCCGCCCCACGTTCCCCAGATCATACCGCTTGGGATCCGAGAACAGGGAAGTCAAAAGATTCCGGGCGCTGTCCACCGTGGGAGGCTCTCCCGGGCGGAGCTTTTTGTATATTTCGATCAGAGCCTCATCCTGGTTGTTGGTATTGTCCTTTTCCAGGGTTTTAATGATACTCTCATCGTTGTTGAATCTCCGGAGAATCTCATGATTCGCCGAAAGACCGAATGCTCTGAAGATAACGGTGGCAGGTATTTTTCTGGTTCTGTCGATGCGGGCATAGATGTATCCGTTGGAGTCGCTCTCATACTCTATCCAGGCACCCCGGTTGGGAATGATGGTGGCACTGTAAAGGTCGTTGCCGCTGGGATCCGTCTCCTTCTTATAATAAGCACCGGGGGAACGTACCAGCTGGCTGACAATTACCCGCTCCGCCCCGTTAATAATGAAGGTTCCGTTTTCCGTCATCAGGGGAAACTCTCCAATGAAGACCTCCTGCTGCTTGATCTCTCCGGTTTCCATATTGATCAGCCGAACCTTCACCCGGAGAGGAGCTGCGTGGGTCACGTCCCGCTCAAGAGCCTCCTCCACCGAATACTTGGGCTCACCAATCTCATGCTCGATAAACTCCAGCCGCAGATTTCCGGTAAAATCCTGAATGGGTGAAATGTCCTGGAACATAGCCGCCAGGCCCTCGTTCATGAACCATTCATAGGATTTTTTCTGGATATCGATCAGATTTGGCATCTCCAGGACTTCTTTGATGCGCGAAAAACTGTGTCTCTGGACTCCCTTTGTCGTAACAGGATTTGCCATTAAACCACCCCCGCCGTTTCTATATATTTCGACAACACACACAGGCAAGGTTTCCCTTGCCTTCGATCAGATCCGATGTTTGCATTGCGATACTAACGCCATTTTATTATGTTACCATACTCATGTGGAATGTCAAGAAAAAAGGCACCCGGAACGGGTGCCCTGTGATGCTGAGACTACTTAACGTCGACGGTGGCGCCTGCTTCAACCAGTTTGGCTTTGATGGCTTCAGCATCTTCCTTGCTGATTCCTTCTTTAATGGGGCTGGGTGCCTCATCAACAACGGCTTTGGCTTCTTTCAGGCCCAGGCCGGTCAGTTCTCTGACCACTTTGATAACGTTGACTTTCTTGTCTCCGGCACCAGTCAGAATTACACTGAACTCGCTCTGCTCTTCCTCTTCAACAGCAGCAGCACCGGCAGGAGCAGCAGCAGCCGCAGCTACGGGTGCAGCAGCGGATACGCCGAACTCTTCCTCAAACGCTTTCACCAGCTCAGCCAGTTCCAGCACGGTCATCTCTTTTACAGCTTCCAGAATTTGGGTAACTTTTTCAGACATTTTGGTATCTCCTTTTCATTTATACAAATTTGGGTTTTATGCCGGATCAGGCATTGGTTTCTTTCTGTTCACGAACGGCGTTGACCACCTGGGCCAGCTGACGCAGCGGTGCATTAAGCACAGAAGCGAAGTTGGCCAGAGGAGCCTGCATACCGCCCAGCACTTTGGACAGCAGTACTTCCCTGGAGGGTAGTTCCGCCAGAGCCTTAATTTCCTCCCTGGAAATCAGTTTCCCTTCCAGCACGCCACCTTTAATTTCCAGATACTTGTTGGTTTTGGCAAACTCAGAAAGAATTTTGGCCGCAGATACAGGATCCGGGCTGAAGGCCACAGCTGTGGGTCCCTTCAGAGCCTCATCCAGACCTTCGATACCAGCCTCGCGGGCTGCCAGCAGGGTCAGGGTGTTTTTCAGCACTCTGTATTCCACATTCGCCTGTCTCAGTTTGGCTCTCAGAGCCGTGGCCTGAGCCACATTCAGCCCCCGGTAATCGGTCAGGACCACCGCAGTAGAACCTTCCAGTTTCTCACGGATATCGGAGACAATCTGCTGATTGAGTTCTCTTTGTTTCGTCAAGGTTACACCTCCTTTTTTCCAGATCAATTAAAATCCCCGGCTGCTGACACAACCGGGGCAGAAAAATACCATTTTCAGGTCTTCTCACCTCGGCTGGCAGGATTAAGTGCATGGCACACCAGCTGTCTGCAGTGGTTATTTAATTGTATCCTATCCGGACCTGTGAATAGTATCACGGGTTCCGGTTTTAGTCAATACTTTATTTCCCGGAAGCCTTTATGGGGTTGATTTTTACCCCGGGACCCATAGTGGACTTCACAGTCACACTTTTCAGATACTGTCCCTTGGCTGCCGGCGGCTTGGCCTTCATCAGGGCACCCATAAATGCATTGAAGTTGTCCAGGATCTTGTCCATCTCAAAAGATGCTTTTCCCAGGGGGACGTGCACGATGGAAGTTTTGTCCACCCGGAACTCAATCTTTCCGGCTTTGACTTCCTCAATTGCCCGCTCCACATCCATGGTTACGGTACCAGTCTTGGGGTTGGGCATGATGCCTCTGGGACCCAGGATTTTACCCAGTTTTCCCACCACTGCCATCATATCCGGGGTTGCGATGGCAACATCAAAGTCAAGCCATCCTCCCTGAATTTTGGCAGCCAGGTCATCTCCACCAACAAAATCTGCACCTGCATCCAAAGCAGCCTTTTCTTTTTCTCCCCGGGCAAATACCAGAATCTTTTTGGTTTTACCGGTTCCGCTGGGCAGCACCACGGTTCCACGAACCTGCTGATCCGCATGACGGGGATCCACACCCAGACGGACATGTGCCTCGATGGTCTCATCAAATTTTGCTTTTGCGTTATCCTTTACCAGACTCAGGGCTTCGTCGACCTCATACAGTCTGTCTTTGTCGATGTTTTTTGCAGCATCAACGTAGCGTTTTCCGCTCTTGGCCATATTAACCTCCTTGTGGTTCGATCGGGTTTCCCCTCCCACTTATTTCACTTCGATGCCCATGCTCCGGGCAGTTCCTTCGATCATGCGCATGGCGGCCTCTACGCTGGCTGCGTTCAGGTCCTCCATTTTCAGTTCCGCAATTTCCCGGACCTGATCCACACTTACCTTGCCTGCCTTCACTTTGTTGGGCTGGCCGGAAGCCGTCTCGATACCCGCAGCTTTTTTCAGAAGAACCGGGGCGGGGGGCGTTTTCATAATGAAGGTAAAGGATCTGTCCTCATATACGGAGATCACCACCGGAATGATCATTCCCATCTGGTTGGATGTCTTCTCATTGAACTCTTTGCAGAATCCCATGATGTTCACACCATGCTGACCCAGTGCGGGACCCACCGGGGGTGCCGGATTGGCCTTGCCGGCCGGAACCTGCAGCTTGATCATACCAATTACTTTTTTTGCCATGTCACTACACCTCCTTTCCTTTTGTTTCTATTTGATTTTCTCAACCTGACCAAAGTCCAACTCCAGGGGTGTCTCCCGTCCAAACATGGAGACCAGCACCCAGAGTTTCCCCTGATCCGGATTGACATCCTCCACAGCGCCGACAAAATCGGCAAAGGGTCCGCTGATAATCTTGACGTTCTCTCCCACGGCAACATCCAGTTCGTATACCCTGGGACCTTCCGCAGCCTGTCCCAGAAGCCGGTTCACTTCATCCAGGCCCAGAGGGACGGGCTTCGATCCCGCACCAACGAAACCGGTAACTCCCGGGGTATTTCGGACCACATACCAGGAATCATCGGTCATCAGCATCTCTACGAGAACATAGCCCGGATAGATTTTCCGGGTTACTGTCTTTTTTTTGCCATCCTTTACCTGAATCTCTTCTTCCGTAGGTACCATAACCCGGAAGATCTTGTCTGCCATACCCATGGACTCCAGACGTTTTTCCAGATTCATTTTCACCTTATTCTCGTAGCCGGAGTAAGTGTGAACGGCAAACCATTCCTTGTTCTGTTCCATATTGATTGCGCCCGCCGGCACTTCCCCCCAATCTTGAAACCGCTAGATCAGAGCACCCAGCACTCCTGAAATCACCAGATCTGCGATCCAGATGGCCACGGCTGAAAACGCGACAATCCCCAGAACCACGGATGTATAGACGAACAGTTCCTTCCGGTTTGGCCAGTGAACCTTCTTCAGTTCCGCCAGGACGCCCTTGAAGTAGTTGCCTCTTCTTTTGGGAACCTTCGGCGCCGGCTTCACCGGTTTTTTGGTTTCCTTCGTACTACTGGTCATAACGCTTCTCCTAACTGAACCTACTTGGTTTCCTTGTGTACCGTGTGCTTTTTGCAGGAACTGCAGTATTTCTTCAGTTCCATCCGGTCGGGATTGTTCTTCTTATTTTTGTCGGAATTGTAATTTCTGCGTTTGCATTCGGTACATTCCAG
>JAXGWN010000112.1:0-6062 GCA_040773285.1 Bacillota bacterium | reverse complement strand
GAGGAAGGACAATGACCATTGTTCTGGTGAGCGTGAGTTTCCTGTGCATTCTGGCCGGCCTCGTCCTGGGGCTCAGGGAAATGCACAGGGAAGAGATTATTAATTTTCAGAACCGGCTTAATTATTCCATGCTTTTTGCCGATAGGGTGGATGAACGGCTGAAGTCCATGGAGGACAAACTGGACCGGTGGCTGCCGGAAACCCCGGAGCCCCGGGAACCGGAAGCCTCCCCGGAGGACCTGATTCCCCCCCGGTACCAGGAACTGCTGGAGGAGATCCGGCAGATGCGGGCCCAGGGGCTCAGCCAGGACGAAATGGCGGCCCGGCTCAATATGAACAAAGGGGAGCTGAAGCTGCTATGCAATTTATCCGGCAACTGACCGGCACCAAGGGATTTTCCCTGTGCGCCTTTGGGGCGGGGCTCCTGCTGGGAACCCTGCTGATGAATCTGCTGTAGCCTGGAGGAAACGATGATCCGATCCGTATACAACGCCGGCATGGGGATGCTGGCCCTGCAGAAAAAACAGGAAAACATCTCCAACAATCTGGCCAATCTGGAAACCCCGGCCTTCAAGGCCAGGACCCTGCTGTCGGAAGCCTCCTTTTCCGCCCTGATCAGCAACCAGGCGGCGCCGGGAGGACAGTGGACCCAGCTGGGGGCCATGAATATGGGGACCTCGGTCTCTGAAGTGTATACCGACCATACCCAGGGGATCCTGCTGGAAAGCGGGGCCAACCTGGATTTTGCCCTGGAGGGGCCAGGATTTTTCCAGGTGGATACCCCCCAGGGAATGCGGCTTACCCGAAACGGCCGCTTCCATCTGAGCGGAGAGGGTTTCCTGGCCGACGAACGGAACAATCCGGTGCTGGCCGCCTATCCCGGAGGGGGAAGCGGATATCTCTATCCCAACGGGGGAACCAGTCTGGCGGTGTCTGCCGCCGGTGAAGTGGTGGCCGGGGGCGAGACCCTGGGACGGCTGCTGGTGGTGGAACCGGCGGATCCCGGGACCCTGACCGATCAGGGGGACGGTTACTTTGAGGCTGCAGCCCTTCTGGATTCTCCCGTCACGGCGGTCCGTCAGGGCTTTACCGAGCAGTCCAATGTGTCCATGGCCGATCAGCTGATCCAGCTGATGACCAACACCAGCCTGCTCAGCTCCAACCAGCGGGTGCTGAGTACCCTGGACGAGACCCTGGGCCGCGCCGTCAACGAACTGGGACGGCTGGGATAGGAGGAAGCAGATGATTAAGATGATTTCAGCGGCCGCCAGCGGCCTGCGGGCCGGTGCGGCCAGAATGGACCGTATTTCCGGTCATATAACCAACACCTCCACCCCGGCCTTCAAGCGGGGGGAGACCACCTTTGCGGAACTGGCCAGAAGCGCCATGGCCGCCGATTCCGTGTCCCTGAATCCGGGGATGCCGGCGGACCAGCAGTCCCTGGCCGGCGGAGTCCGGGCCATGCGCAGCCTCACCGACTTCCGGCAGGGAAGCCTGATGCCGGCAGAGCACGTGTTCAACCTGGGCATTGAGGGGGAAGGGTTTCTGGGGGCCATCAGTCCGGATGGACGCCAGGTGCTGACCCGGAAGGGGAGTTTCTTCTTTCAGGCCTCCGGGATGGTCACCGATGAAAACGGCTATGGACTGGAAATGGAGACCTACACCGATCCCGCCACCTGGGATCCGGAGGCCCTGACCATCGGGGCAGACGGAATGATCACCGGGCGGCAGGGGGATCAGGTGACCCAGCTGGGAAGAATTGCCCTGTACGGGGTTACCGATACCAACACCCTGCTGGCGGAACGGGGAGGCTACTACACCGCCGCCGATCCGGCCCTGGTTTTTGCGGCCGGGGAGCGTCCCGGGGCCACCGGATCTCTGGTGCCCTACCGTCTGGAGGGGTCCAATGTGGACCTGATGCAGGAACTGACCGACATGATCCGCACCCAGCGGAATTTTCAGGCCAACGCCCGGGCAGTGACCGCCGCCGACGATATGATGAATATTTTCAATAGCATTCTGTCCTGATCAGGCTCCACAGCGGGCCTTTCTTTTTGCCCGGGCAGAAGGTTCCCGTAGCGATTTCATTTCTGGAGGTACTCACACTTATGGCAAAGTTCCGATTTCCTGAAGCACTGAAGGACCGTCTTATGGGCCTGGCAAAGACCGCCGGCCAAAAAATACCCTCCCGGAAAACCGGCAGCACCATAAAGACCCGATTCTCCGGATTCCGGGGTTTCCGGCTGGACAACGTGAAGATGCGGCAGAAACTTCTCCTGATGGTCCTCATCACCGGTCTGATTCCCGTGGTGGCGGTGAGCCTGATCAACCTGAACCGGGCGGAAGGGGAACTGACCCATGAGGTGGAAAAGGGAAACCTGCTGTTTGCCGAAGTGGTGAGAAACCAGCTGAACGAATACTTCTATGGCCGGGAGGTGGACGGCCAGGTGCTGGCGGCATCCCGGATCGTGGCGGAAGGGGTGGAGGAGTTCAACAGGCTGGATCTTGCTCCCATCGAGGCCCGGCTGATTGAAACCAGGTTCTCCAGATTTCTTGGACTGGTACAGCAGAAATACCAGTACACGGACATCTACATCACCGACCGGTATGGAAACATTCTCTATAGCGTCAATTACAATCCGTCTGACATTTCCGGACTGTCGGTGACCGGCACCCATTTCCGTACCGGGATCCAGGGGACCCAGAACTGGTCGGAAATATTCCACCATACCTTTATCAATGACAACATCATGGTGCTGGCCACCCCGGTGTACGGATTTGCCAATCCGGACGCCGTGGTGGGCACCCTGAACATCGTACTGAACCAGGAGAAGATCAACTCCATAGTCCACACCGGGGTGGAACGGCTGGGCCAGACCGCTGACGCCTATCTGGTGAACGCAGACGGCCTTATGCTGAGTGAATCCCGGATCGGGGCCAACGCCCAGGACGCTGCCCTGAAGGTTACCCTGGAAACCGAGGCCACGGCAGCCCTATCCCAGGCACTGCAGGCCGGGGACACCACCTTTGAGGATACCCTTCGCTATACCGGCCCGGGAGGGCACCCGGTGCTGGCTGCTCTGTCGGTGGCCGAACTGGGCAGCATGTACGGTGGTTTTATAATCGAGGTGGAGGAGGGGGAAGTGTTCGCAGGACTGGCAGCCATGCGCTGGGCCACCCTGATCGCCGCCCTGGTGGTGCTGTTGGCCGGCATAGTGATCGCCTGGTTCATGAGCAACTCCTTTGTCCGGCCCATTGCGGAAGTGATCGGACAGACCCAGAGGATCGCCGCCTACGATCTTAGCGTGAAAACCGAAAATGGAAAACGTAAGGATGAGATCGGGTCCCTGCAGGATGCGGTGCACCTGATAGGAGAGAATCTCCGGGAGATCATCCGGGAGGTAAGCCAGTCCGCTGAGTCGGTGGCCGCCTCATCTGAGGAACTGACCGCCACCAGCCAGCAGTCTGCCCTGGCCTCCGAGGAAGTGGCCAGAACCATCACGGAGATCTCCCAGGGAACCGGAGAGCAGGCGGAAAGCACCTCGGAGGCCTCCCGCCAGCTGACCCTGCTTACAGAGGTGATCGAGGAGGACCAGGATTACCTGACCCGGCTGGTGGAAGCCACCCGCACCGTGGAGCAGCTGACCACAGACGGTCTGGAGGCCATCCGGGTGCTGTCGGAAAAAACCGACGAGTCCGGCCGGGCGGCCGGAGAGATCGGATCCTCCATCCAGAAGACCAACGACAGTTCCGCCCGGATCGGGGAGGCCAGCAGCCTGATCAGTTCCATCGCCGAGCAGACCAACCTGCTGGCCCTGAATGCCGCCATCGAGGCGGCCCGGGCCGGAGAACATGGCCGTGGCTTCGCCGTGGTGGCCGATGAGATCCGGAAGCTGGCGGAGCAGTCCCGAAATTCCACCCGGATCATCGATGAGATGGTGAAGACCCTGCAGTCCGATGCCCACCATGCGGTGTCCACCATGAAACAGGTGGAGGCCATTGTGGGGGAACAGGTGGACAGCGTAAACCTCACCGGTGAGAAGTACCGGGAAATCGCCGGGGCCATCGGTCAGGCGGTGGAGATGATGACCACCCTGCAGGAGTCCGGCAGCCGGATGCGGGGCATGAAAGAGGAAGTGGCCGACCGGATTGCCCGGCTCAGTGCCGTGGCAGAGGAAAATGCCGCCGCCACCCAGGAGGCCTCCGCTTCCATGGAGCAGCAGACCGCTTCCATGGGAGAGATCGCCAATTCCAGCGAGGGGCTCTCCTCCCTGGCCCAGAATCTCCAGACCCTCATATCCCGTT
Source organism: Bacillota bacterium (assembly GCA_040773285.1). Taxonomy (GTDB): domain Bacteria; phylum Bacillota; class TC1; order TC1; family UBA5767; genus JAXGWN01. Next base: position 1,757 of record JAXGWN010000112.1, on the reverse strand, counting down.
TCCGGGTATAGACTTTAAAGCGCGTCCTCTCCGGAGGGCGCGCTTTAAAAATATACCGGTCCGGCAGGAAATCAGGATTTTTTGGCAAAGAGCCGCTATAATGGAAGGAAAGCCGGAGAATCCGGCGGAAAACCGGTGGTGAAACCATGACAGCCAATAAGAAGGACCAGCCGGTCCGGCAGGAACTGGACCGTCAGCTGGCGGGAATCCGGGAACGGATGGAAATGCTGGACCTGATCGATGAGCGGCTGAAGGAAATGCGGGCCCTGGCCCGGAGGGCGGCAGACCCCCTTCTGTCCGATGAGGAACGGGTAATTCTCAGCTGTGAACTGCGGAAACTGGAGGAGGAGGTGCGGCTGCTGGCCTGTGCCGGTACCCCGCTTTCCTGATGGACTGTATTTCCCCTGAGCCCTTTACAGGCCGGGATTCCGGCCGATTTAGGGATTGAAACCATTCGGACCTCTGTGGTCCGGGCAAGGAGACGGATCATGAGCCTTCTGATGCATTCCACGAATCCGGAAGTACGCAGTCTGGCCAGAAGGGTGTTTGAGCGGCAGTTTGCAGCCGATCCCCGGCTGGAGACCGAGTACGACGAACGCAGGAAAGCCCTGATGTACAACGATATTTTATACAACCTCAGCTTCCTGGATACGGCTGCGGTGTTTCAGGATGAAAAAATATTCACCTCTTACAGTCTCTGGGTTTACCGTCTGCTGGTCCACCTGATGAAGGATTTGAGCCCGGAGCGGATCCGGGAGCACCTGACGGACCATCTGAAACTGCTGGGTGAGTCCCTGGGAGAGATGCTGCCTCCGGAGGAGGTGGAAATGAGGCGCCGGTATCTGGAAAGCGCCGTGCAACAGATTCAGGAGGTCTCCGCCGATACCCTGGAGGAGCCGGGGATGACCCCGGACGCCCTTCTTCCCTGGAAAAAGGCCTATCTGGCCCGTCTGCTGGAGCAGGATACCAGAGGGGCCCTGCAGGTGATCCGGGAGGCGGAGGAAGCCGGGGTCAGTCTGGAGGATATCTGTACGGGCATCCTTCAGCAGGTGATGGAGGAGGTGGGACGCCTGTGGCACCGGGGGGAAATCACCGTGGACCGGGAGCACTACTGCACCTCCACCACCCAGATGGCCCTCAGCCTTTTTTATCCCCGCTTCTTTGCCACGGCCCGCAACGGCCGGAAGGTGCTCACCTGTGCCGTGGGAGGGGAACTCCACGAAATGGGGGCCAGGATGCTGGCCGATCTTTTTGAGTATCATGGCTGGGACAGCATTTTTCTCGGGGCCGCTGTACCTCTGGATGCAGTGATCCACGGGGTGGAGGAGAGCCGGCCGGATCTTCTTTGCCTTTCGGTGACCATGCCCCAGCATCTCAGCCTGTGCCACGATATGGTGCTGGAGGTCCGCCGCAGGATCCCTGAAGTGAAGATTGCCGTGGGAGGCCAGGCCTTCCGCACCACCAGCCGTCTCTGGGAGAAGTGGCCGGTGGACGCCTACGGGGAAGATGCCATGGAACTTCTGGAGTGGGCCTGGCGGGAGCTGCCGGGGAAAGGAACCATGAGATGATCACCTTTCTTCTCACTGCCACCCGACAGGGTCTCATCCGGGATTTTCACTGGAGTGTTCCGGTGGATATGGTGACCCTGCAGGACGGTTGCCTGCAGGACCTGCTGGTTCCCGGTGACCGCCCCCGGGTGCTGGGGCTTCTGGGCCGGCCGGAGCTGGCCCGGGACATTCTGGAATGTGAGGCGCAGG
>JAXGWN010000111.1:0-6069 GCA_040773285.1 Bacillota bacterium | reverse complement strand
TAACCTATGCGTTTATCAGCCAGGAGAGTTTTGATGATCTGAACCTGCCGGCTGACCATGAGTACCGCCAGACGGTAAAGATCATGAATCCCCTGAGTGAATCCCAGAGTGTCATGAGAACCACCCTGCTGCCGGGACTTCTGGAAACCGCCCAGAGGAATTTCCGCAGAAGCAGCCGGGATCTGGCCCTGTTCGAGACCGGTCGGGTGTTCCGCCCGGAGGATGGGGAGCCCCTGCCCCGGGAGACCGGGATGCTGGGGATGCTTCTGACCGGGGAAAAGGGACGTGACTGGTACGGGGATACCCCGGAGCCGGATTTCTTCACCCTGAAAGGGATTCTGGAGACTCTGGCCTCTTCCCTCAATACGGAACTTGCCTTTGAACAGGAAAAGGACCATCCGGCCCTGCACCCGAGCCGCAGTGCCCGCATCCTGCTGGACGGCCGGGTGGTGGGGCATATGGGGGAAGTGCATCCCCAGGTGCTGGACGCCTATGATCTGGGACAGAGAACCCTGGTGCTGGAGATGGAAGCGGATGCTTTCCTCCCCGGCAGTGTCCGGGTGAACATGTACCACAGTCTGCCCAGATATCCGGCGGTGAGCCGGGACATCGCCTTTGTGATTCCGGTGGAGGTGGAGAATCACCGGATCATGGAGACCATTGCCCGGGTTGCCGGGGATAAACTGGTGGATTACCGCCTGTTCGATCTGTATCAGGGAAGCCAGATCGCAGAAGGCTACAAATCCATTGCCTATACCCTGACGTATCAGTCCATGGAAAAAACCCTCACCGATGAGGAGGTTTCCGGACTTCATATGGCGGTGCAGGAGGCTGTGGAACAGCAGCTGGGCGCCCGTCTGAGGATGTAGGGATGAGCCAGCTGGACCGGAATATCCGACGGATCCCGGTGACCATTTATAACCGGGACTACCTGATCCGAACCGATGAAACTGTGGAGCACGTGAACCGTCTGGCCGGGATTCTTGACCGGAAGATGCGGCAGATCTCCATGGGAAACCCCAACGCCCCGGAAATACGGCTGGCGGTGTTGGCTGCCCTTACTGTACTGGATGAGCACACCCGTCTGGAAGAGGAGTATAAGGGGCTGCTGGAGACCCTGGACAAAGCGACGGAGCCAGAGAAGCCGGTTCTCCCGGAAGGGATGGACCCCGGTCAGCAGACCCTGGATGACTACGGCAAAGACGAATAATCTTTGGGGACAGGGCCCGCCCTGTCCCTTTCGTATGCCATAGGGGTCAACTGTGGTAAAATAATAAGGATAAAATCGAGGAAAGAAGGAAATACCTTGGACTATACCAAAGTGGAACTGCTGGCTCCGGCCGGCGGCCGGGAAGCCCTGGCCGCCGCCGTACTGAGCGGGGCGGACGCCGTGTATCTGGGTGGAAGTCTGTTCAGTGCCCGGGCCGGTGCCGGAAATTTTGATCTGGAGACCCTTCCGGAGGCCCTGGGCTTTGCCCATCGGCACGGAGTGAAGGTCTATATCACGGTGAATACCCTGGTGAAGGACCGGGAACTGGGTGATCTGTACCGGTTTCTGGGTGCCCTGGTGGATATGGGGGTGGATGCAGTGATCCTGCAGGATCCCGGTGTTCTAAATCTGGTGCGCCGGGAGTTCCCCGGCCTGGTGATTCACGCCAGCACCCAGATGACCCTGCACAACACTCCGGGTGTCCGGTTCCTGAGGGACCGGGGTGCCAGGCGGGTGGTGCTGGCCCGGGAAAACACCCTGGAGGAGATCCGGACCATGGCCGGGACCGGAGTGGAACTGGAGTCCTTTGTTCATGGGGCGCTTTGCATCTGTTACTCCGGCCAGTGCCTGATGAGCAGTATGATTGGGGGGAGAAGCGGCAACCGGGGCCGCTGTGCCCAGCCCTGCCGTATGAAATATTCCATGGTGGCCTCCGGAGACCGGGTGGTCAGCGGGGCAGCGGACCGGTATCTGCTGAGTCCCCGGGATCTGAACACCGTGGACTTCCTGGATGAAATTCTGGAGGCTGGGGTGACCAGCCTCAAAATTGAAGGCCGGATGAAACGGCCGGAATATGTGGCCACCGTGGTGAGAAACTACCGGACCCGGCTGGATGTGCTGGCCGGCCGGATTCCGCAGGAGGATGCCGCCGAAAGGGACCGGCAGCTGGAGCAGATCTTCAACCGCTCCTTCACTCCGGGATACTTTAAGGGAAATCCCCGGCAGGACCTGATGAACTGGCAAAGACCCAATAACCGGGGTGTGTTTGCCGGCCGGATCCGCCAGAGCCTCAAGGGCGGCTTCCTGATCGCTCTGGACACCCCTCTGTCCCTGGGGGACGGACTGGAGATCTGGGTGACCAAAGGGGGCCGCAGTGCCCTGACTGTGGACCGGATGCTGGTGGAGGGGCGGCCTGTGGAGAACGCCTCTCCGGGAGAAACGGTGGAGATCCGGTTTTCCGGAACCGTATGGCCCGGGGACCGGGTATTCCGCACCTCCGATGCAGTACTCCTGGAGGAGGCCCGCAGTCTGGTGGAGACTGCCCGTTTCACCGAAGAGATTCCCCTGCAGGTTCAGGTGGAGGGATCGGTGGGGCAACCCCTGCGGATGATCCTTACCGACAGCCGGGGAAACCGGGTGGAAGGGGAAAGCGGGATCCTTCTGGAGGAGGCCATAAACCGTCCCCTGACGGAGGAACTGATCCGGGATAAGATGCGCCTGGGGGGAAGCGGCTACGTGCTGGAGAGTCTGAATGTCCAGCTGGAGAAAGACCTGATGCTGCCGGTCAGTGCCCTGAACCGGCTCCGCCAGGAACTGGTGGCTCGGCTGACGGAGATGAACCGGCCGGCAGGACCCGGACGCCGTTCAGGGGTATGGAAGCCTCCGGCAGGACGGCGGGCAGCCCGACGGGAGCCCATGGTGCTGTCGGTGGAGGTGGATTCCCCGGAGGATGCCATTACTGCCCTGGAAGCCGGAGCCGGCCGTGTCCTGATCCATACCACAGGACTACGGGACAGGAAACGGAACCGGGACCTGACAGACATCGGGTCCTGGCCGGGACGGGAAGTGATCTATGTTCTGCCCCGGATCCTGAAGGACGACCAGCTGGAGGAGCACAGGGACCTGGTGAAACATCTGGAGAAGCGGGCGGACGGTTTTGCTGCCGGGAGTCTGGGGACCCTGGCCTTCCTGAAGGAAAACACGGATCTGCCTCTGTCCGGGGACTACAGCCTCCATGTATTCAATGGGGAAGGGCTGCGGTTTTTCCGGGAGGAGGGGCTTCGGCTGCTGTGCCTCAGTCCGGAACTGACTCTGGAGGAGATGGGCATACTGCCGGGGGAAGGCCCCCTGGAGGCCCTGGTCCATGGCAGCATTCCTCTGATGATCATGGAACACTGTGCGGTGGGGGCGGCCCATGGGGGAGGCTTTCCGGAATGCGGGATGCCCTGCCGCAGGGAGGCCTTTTATCTGAAGGACCGGATGGATTACAGGTTCCGCCTCCTGTGTGACACCTCCTGCCGGATGAGCGTGCTGAACGCCCGGGAACTGTGTCTGGCTGAGGACCTTCCCCGGCTGGCGGAGGCGGGTATTTCCCATGTGCGCCTGATGCTGAGGGAACGAGGAAGCCGGGAAATCCGGCAGATCACCGGGATTTACCGGGACCTGCTGGCGGACGGCAGTTTCCGGCGGCAGAATCTGGAGGAGGCGCTGGACGCACTGAAGAAACTGAGTCCCTATGGCTTCACCAAGGGGCATTATTATCGGGAGGTGGAATAGGGTTGGATATTCTGGACAAGGATGCACAGAAGCTGGAACTGGACAAGATTCTGTCCAGACTGCTGGCTCTGTGCAACAACGGGATTTCCAGGGAGACGGTGGAAACCCTGGAACCATCCCTGGATCCGGAGGAACTGGAGGAGGTGTACCGGGAGACCGGTGAGGGAAAAGAGATCCGCAGGCTGAATCTGCCCTGCCCGGTGTTCAATTTCCCGGAGATCCGCCCTCTGCTGAAACGGGTGGAGATGGGAGGGGTGCTGGAGCCGGAGGAACTGAAGGACATCCGGATTGCCCTGGAGGTGCTGCGGGATACGGTTGCTGCCTCCGGACACTGGGAGGACCAGCCCCTGTTGGGGGAGAGAGCCACATTTCTCAGGGAGGCGCCGGCCCTGCTGGTGGCCCTCATCCGTTCCGTGGATGAGGAAGGAAGGATTCCGGATGGGGCCTCCAAAAACCTGGAAAGCATCCGGCGGACCCGGGCCGTCCTGAATGGAAGGATCCGCAGCCGCCTGGAGGCCCTGCTGAACTCCGAGGCAGGGGCCAAATATCTCCAGGACCGCCTGGTCACCATCCGGTCGGACCGGTATGTGGTACCGGTGAAGGCGGAGTACCGGGGAAAGATTCCCGGCCTTATACACGATCAGTCGGCCAGCGGAGCCACGGTATACGTGGAACCGGAATTTGCCGTGGAAATGAACAACCAGCTGAAGCAGCTGGTGCTGGATGAGGCTGAGGAGATCCGCAGGATTCTCCGGGAACTGTCCCGGGCCGTGGCCGGGGAGGCGGCGGGGATCCGGAAAAATCTGCACATCATGGGCCAGCTGGATCTGGTGATGGCCCGGGCCAGACTGAGCCAGGAGATGGACGCCTCCACGCCGGAACTGAACCGGCAGGGGGAGGTGCTCCTTCTGGGTGCCCGGCATCCCCTGCTGACCGGGAAGGTGGTGGCCAACGATCTGGAGATTGGTACGGATTTCCGTACCGTAATCATCACGGGGCCCAACACAGGAGGAAAAACCATCGCCCTGAAGACTCTGGGCCTTCTCTGCCTGATGGCCCGGCTGGGACTGGATCTTCCCTGTGAGCCGGGATCCCGGGTGGCCCTGTTCCCCCGGATCTTTGCGGATATCGGGGATGAGCAGAGCATCGAGCAGTCCCTCAGCACCTATTCCGCCCACATGACCAACATTATCCGGATTCTTGACAGCCTGGAACCGGGCTGCCTGGTGCTGCTGGATGAACTGGGGGCCGGAACGGATCCCATGGAGGGAGCGGCATTGGCGGTCAGCCTGCTGGAGCATCTCCACGGATCCGGTGCGTGCACCATGGCCACCACCCATTACGGGGAACTGAAGGCGTTTGCCTACAGTCATCCCGGGGTGATCAATGCTTCTGTGGAATTTGACAACAATACCCTGCGCCCCACCTACCGGCTTCTTATGGGAACTCCGGGGCTCAGCAATGCCCTGGTGATCGCCGGGAAACTGGGTCTTTCCGATTCTGTGATTGTCCGGGCACGGGAGCACATCTCCGGAGAGGAACTGCAGATTTCTGCCATGCTGGCGGATCTGGAGGAGAAGCGCCTGGAGGCGGGGCGGATGCAGCAGGAGGCGGACCGTCTGCGGCAGGAGGTTGACTTTCTCCGCAGCCAGCTGGAGGAAAAGGAACTGCAGCTGGGGGAAAAAGAGCGCCTCACCATGGAGAAGGCATATACGAAGGCCGAAGAGGTGATCCGCCAGGCCCAGCTGGAGGCGGAGGAACTGATCCGCAGTCTCCGGGAGGGTCTCAGCGGTTCCGACCGACCGGCCCAGCTGCAGACATCCAACGAGGCAAGGGATGTTTTGAAGGCCAGCCGGGAGAAAATCCGGGAGGGACGGGAGAAGTTTTCCGGCCGCCGGAAGAAGGCACTCCGGGAACTGACCCTGGGGGAAACCGTGTATGTGGGATCCCTGGGTCAGAAGGGGCAGGTGCTTTCCCTGCCGGATGCCCGGGGTGAGGTGTCCGTACAGGTGGGGATCATGAAGATCAATGTCTCCCTGGAGGATCTGACCCGGGCGGAGGCGGAGGAAAAACAGGTGAGCCGCAGCCGGTATGCCTCCCTGGCGGCCGGGAAAAGCCGGATGATCTCACCGGAGGTGGATCTGCGGGGGATGACCGGGGATGAAGCCATTGAGGCCTTGGATAAATATGTGGACGACGGGGTTCTGGCCGGCCTGGAGCAGATCCGGATCATTCACGGAAAAGGGACCGGAGCCCTGCGCAAAGCCGTTCAGGAGTATCTGAAAGCCAGCCGCCGGATCCGT
>JAXGWN010000110.1:0-6073 GCA_040773285.1 Bacillota bacterium | reverse complement strand
GGTGATTCTTCCCTGGGAGGCGGCCAGAAATCCGTCCAGGATCTCCCGGATAGAAAACAGTCCGGGAACCGACTCCACCAGGGGGATTACCCGTATGGAATCCGCAGGATACTGCACCGGGTAATTTTTGTTGCCCAGTTCAATGACAGAATTGATTCTTTCCTGGATGCGGACGATTTCCTCACCACTGGAAATCATGGGAACGATGGTTTCCCCGATGGCCTGGACTCCGGTTTCCTGCATGGAAAGGATATTGGTTTCCACCAGGCTCATAATGCTCATCAGCTGGCGGAAGACGGACTCCTTGTCGTTGTGGGGAATCCGGGGGGTGATCCGTACGTCGCGCCCCGGAATGATTTCCCGGGCGATGAGACCCAGGGCAGTCTGGGAAGTCTGGTGGTAAGGCGTCAGTTTTCCCTCAAAGTCAATCATGATCTCCTGGAGACCCATTCCGCCTTCCTCAGGGGGACTGAGCGCCTCCAGAGCCTCGGCCGGCTCCTGCTGTATGGTGATGTAGGGATCCGAGTTGTCCGGATGCTGGGTGGCCATGGTGGCCGGATACTGGTTCATGATAATTCCTCCTTAAAATTAAAAAATCCGGCAGCCACACACCGGATGGTGTGCGGTTGCCGGATTACGTTCAACTGGTCTGTGACCCTTTGTCGGTCTTCCAACGGTTATTTAATCTGTTCCTCGATGTTTCGGTCCATGATAATCACGACGATCTTTTCCCCGGTACGGGTACTGACATCCGAGAAGGTGCTGACCACTGTGCCGGAAACCACATCGTTTACTGCCTCCACCAGATTTTGTCTGGCATTTTCAAACAGAGCGGTCCGGAGACCCTTGATCCGTTCCACACCCTCCCGGGTGAGGGCCAGATTTTTTTCGGCTTTGCTGAGAAAGCCCTGCTGTCGTACAATGATCATGTCACCCAGGATCGTTGTCCGGATTTTTTCCGGCCCCCGTCCCATGCACTCGATCTCAAAGCGGCTGATGGCTTCACTGAGCCGGGCTTCCAATTGTCCCTTGGTCATTGCTTCCACCGTCCTGTGTACGAATACCCTGTTACCAGAGGATTATAACACAGGAGGACCATCGAAATCCATAATTAGTTTTTATTTTCTGAAAGTCTGAATTGCAGGAGGAACTCACTTGAGAAAACTGATCATCGCCGGTGGGGGCGTATCCGGTCTCAGCGCCGGGATCTTTGCCCAGGCCGCCGGAATACATACCATGATACTGGAAAAGAACCGGGTTCCCGGAGGTCTGTGCACCGGCTGGAACCGCTATGGCTTTCATATTGACGGCTGCATAAGGGAATTGGCGGGAATCCGTCCGGATGGGGAACTGTTCCGTCTTTTCCGTCTGACCGGTGCCCTGGAGGATACCTGGCTGCGCCGTCCTCCCGTAATCCTGACTGTGGAGCACCAGGGGGGAGTGCTGCAGGTTTACCGGGACAGGGAAGCCTTTCTGGATGAACTGACCTGGGCTTCCCGGGAGGACCGGGACCGGATCCGGGCCCTGGGGGAACTGCTGGAGGCAGCCGGCGGGGAATCCCTGTTTCCCGGAATGCCACCGGACCTTTATTCTGCGGGGAAACGGATTCTGAATATCTGGGAAAACAAACGGTTCCTGCAGGGTGCAGGAAAACTGGAAAAGATGGGGGGAGGGCAGTTCCGGGAACAGTTCCGGTCTCCCCTGATCCGACACGCCCTGGAGATGATCAGCCCGGAGCCCCGCGGAGCCCTCAGCCTGATCCGTACCCTGGCAGCCCTGCAGGAGGACGGGGGAGGGTATCCGGCCGGAGGATCCCGGGCCATGGTGCGCCGGATGGAAAAACGATACGGCGCCCTGGGGGGAACCCTGCTGACCGGACGTACAGTGACCGGCTTCCGGATGAAGGACAACCGGGTTACCGGGGTGGAAACACTGGAGGGGGAGACCCTGGAGTGCGATTACCTGGTTACGGCCTGTGACGCGCATCAGGTTCTGTACCGGCTTTTCAGGGGGAAGTTCCCGGACGTCCGGCTGGACAGCCGCCTGGGGGACCCCGGAACCTATCCCCTGCACAGCGGACTGTATCTGGCGGCCGGAACCGATGCTCCCCTGAAACAGGTCCCGGCTTCCCTGGTGGCAGATACTGAACCATTTCCTGCCGGTATCCGGCAGGCCCGCCAGCTGGTCCTCAGACACTACCCCGAGGAAGAGTTTGCCCCGGAAGGGAAATCCGTCCTCACCGGTCTGATTCCCACCGGAAGGGAGGAACTGGAATACTGGAGCCGGCTCCGGGCAGAGCGTCCCAGGGAATACCGCAGACAGAAAGACCGGACAGGACAGGGCTGGATACGGTCTATTGAGGCCCGGTATCCCCGGCTGAAAGGCCGGCTGATGCTGCTGGACGTTGCCACTCCGGCCACCTATGAACGCAGTGTCAACAGCCGCCATGGATCCTGGACCGGTTTTATTCCGGGACCCGGGGCCCGGACCATGGTCCACGACGGCCGGCTCCGGGGTGTGGACAATCTCTATATGGCCGGTCAGTGGCTGCTGCCCCCCGGGGGAATCCCGGCGGCAGTGCTGACGGGGAAATGGGCGGTGGACAGAATCTGCCGCCGGGAAAAACTGGTGCTTCCGGAGGATTTCTGACCTCCGGAATTTTTTTCGCAATCTTAAGGGAATCTTAAAACAGCTCCCACAGATACATGGTTATGATAAGACCGGACCACGAAACGATGACGCCGCACTCCGGCAGCAGGAGGAAACTATGGAGAAGGAAATCAGAAGAATATTGGATGGAGGGCTTTTGCACACCGTGTTTCAGCCGGTGGTGGATCTCCGGGATGGGGGAGTGACCGGATATGAGGCGCTGAGCCGCATATCCGGAGAGTCCTCCATCGGGAGTATTGACGATCTGTTTACACAGGCAGTCCGCTGCGGCTGTCTGTGGGAACTGGAATTGCTGTGCCGGACCCGGGCTCTGGAGGCATCGGGGCCTCTGTTCAGGGAGAAGTCCTGCAAAAAGCTTTTCCTCAATGTGAATCCGGGAATCCTCCACGATCCTGCCTATGTGAGGGGCCTGACCGGTCAGAGACTGGCAGAATATGGCATCGCCCCGGATCAGGTGGTCTTTGAGATCTCGGAAAGAAGCATGACGGCCGATCTGGATGCCTTTACCCGGATCGTCACCCACTACAGAACCCAGGGCTTAAAGGTGGCCATCGATGATGTGGGAGCCGGCTTTTCAGGGCTGAACCGGATCAGCATCATCCGGCCGGATTATATCAAACTGGATATCCATCTGATCCGGGATGTGCACCGGGACCGGCTGAAGTATTCCCTGCTGCGGGGAATGGCGGAATTTGCCCGCAGTTCCGGTTCTGTTCTGGTGGGTGAAGGTATTGAGTGCAGGGAGGAGATGGAAACACTGGCCCGGCTGGGCATACACTGTGGACAGGGATATTACGTTCTGAGACCGGCCAGACAGGTGGCTCCTGTCCGGGAGGAAATCCGGAATATTCTGCAGAAGTCCGCACACCGGGGACACAACGGGCCGCAGCCGGTACAGTGTGTCGGGGATCTGTGCAGCGGCTCCGGAATTGTGGACCCCGACGGGACAGTGGAGGATGTGTACTCCATTTTTCTCAGGGATCCCGGCTGCCGGGGCCTGACGGTGGTGGAAAATGGTGTCCCGGCAGGGATTCTCACCAGAGAAAAGATGGCGCTTAAACTCAGCGGTCAGTATGGATTCAATCTTCACAGGAACAAGCCGGTGAGTCACCTGATGGACCGGGATTTTCTGCAGGAGGATGAAAAAGAACCGGTACCGGAGGTGAGCCGCAGAGCCATGGGAAGGGAACCGGACCGGCTTTATGATTTTATCGTGGTGACCCGGGAGGGAAGGTATTCCGGGACGGTGACCATCCGGGACCTGCTGACTGCTGCCACAGCCTCTGAGGTCCAGGCAGCCCGCCATACCAATCCTTTATCCGGACTTCCCGGAAATCTTCTGATCGAACAGGCACTGAACCGTTATCTGTCTGCCAATGAATCCTATGCCATTTATTATATCGACATTGACTGCTTTAAGATTTTTAATGACACCATGGGCTTTGGGGCAGGGGACCGGGTGATCATGAAATTGGCGGAACTGCTCCGCAGCATGACTGCCCAGGAGGGATTTGCCGGTCATGTGGGTGGGGATGATTTCGTGGCTGTGATGCCCGGAAAACCAAAGGCGGACTTTGGTGCTACCCTGAACGATCTGTTTGTCCGGGAGACGGCGGGGTATTACAGGGAAGATGTGCTGGAACTGGGTTATGTGACAGGCGCCGGCCGAAGCGGTGCCCCGTGCCGGTTTCCCCTGCTGCAGCTGACCGTTGCCGGAACCCGGAACACATTATGGAAAAACAGCACAACGGAGGAAATGACCCGCCATCTGGCCAGGAGGAAGGTCCGGCTGAAACAGGATAAGATTCAGGCGCTGCAGCAGCAGGAAGGCATGCCTGTGGCCGGGGATTAAGAATCTGTTGTGTAACTATGACAAAAAACCACATATTTCTTTCCGGACCGGAACCGGTCGGCTATAATTGGATTGATACCGGTCCAGGAAAGAGGGGATAACATGACCGACCGTAAGTACAGGATTTCCATACTGGTGACCATTGTGGTGCTGGTTCTGGTCATGACTTTTTTGTTTGTCCGGGCCCTGGATTCTGTGGGGGAGACCTATAAAAATCTGGCGGCACAGAGCATTCTTGAAACTAAGAAGATGTACCTTAAGGATACGGTGAACAACCTGATCCTGAGGATTGAACAGGAAAACCTCCGGGAGGTGGAGCGGGCCCGGGCGCGGATGGAAGCTCTGGAACGGATGCTGGAGGAACTGCAGGACCGGGATCCCGGACGTTTTCCACAGGAGTCCGCAACCCAGCTGGAAGCCGCCACCCGGACATCCCTGGACGCCCTTTTGATTCTGGAGGATGGCAGTTCCATGTACTTTGGACATGAGAAAAGCAATCCGGGTGCCCAGGCTTTTGCCGCCGGGGCTGCCACGCTGAAAGAAATCCGAAAGGGGCAGACCAGGATTTTCCTGCGGCTTTCCCTGGAGAAACAGAAGGAACTGGTTCAGGATACCCTGTACCGGGAAATCCACAATTCCAGATACTCACAGAACGGATACGTCTGGGTCAACGAGGTGACCGATTACAGTGGCGGGGATGATTATGCCATCCGGAGAATCCATCCCAACCTGAAAGACACGGAAGGGATCCAGCTGTCCACCTCCATGACCGATATCCGGGGAAATACCCCATACCTTACGGAACTGGAGGGGGTCCGGGACCAGGGGGAGATCTTTTTCACCTATTTCTTTCAGAAGAAGGACAGCGAAGAGATTTCTGAAAAGCTTACATACGCCTGCCTCTACTCTGAATATGACTGGATCATTGCCATGGGGGTTCATCTGGACGATGTGGATGACTACGTGGACAATATGGCAGTGGTCAGTGACCGGACGGCCCGGACCATGGTGGCTCAGGTGGCGGGTCTCGGTCTTATGCTGCTCCTTCTGAGTCTGCTGGTGGTGTGGTACATCACCCAGAGGGAACAGAGAATGTCCCGGATCCATCTGGACCGGGAGACCCGCCTGGACGCTCTCACGGGAGCCCTGAACCGGCGGGCTGCCGACCAGGATTTGGCCCTTTTGTGGAAGGCGTTCAGGATGGAGGGGCAGGATCCGGCCCTGATTATGTTCGATGCCGATGACTTCAAACAGATTAACGATGTATATGGTCATCAGATGGGGGATGAGGTGCTCCGGGGTCTGGTGAATACCATTCTTAAAAATGTCCGCAGCACCGACCGCCTGTACCGGTGGGGCGGGGAGGAATTTCTTCTTATATGTACAGGTCTTAGACCGGACCGGGTGGAGCGGTTCACGGAAAAACTGCTGCTGGAGATCCGTCAGCAGACCTATGTCTGCCGGGAGGTTTGCCTGGGAATCACTGTGTCCGCCGGGGTGGCTTATTTCAGCAGCGCTGACAGCAATGAGACGGATGCCATTCACCGGGCG
>JAXGWN010000109.1:0-6089 GCA_040773285.1 Bacillota bacterium | reverse complement strand
TTCCCAGAACATGCCGGCTCCGGCCTCTTCCCCCGCAGGATCACCGGGAACGATGAATACTGAATAAATGGCGGGGTTTCCATCGGCAAAATAACTGTTGCCAAGGGCCAGATACTGTCCGCCGTTCACGGGTCCCGGGAAAAACTTTTGTCCCAGTTCCAGCAGTTCCGGTGGCATCTCCTCCCGGTGAATATCCGGTTCGAAGGATACCTCATACCCTTTTTCCTCGATCAGGGAGGAAAAGTCCTTGGTGATATCGATCCGCATCTTCACCGACTGTGTGCTGGCGTTAAGAAAGTTTCCCTTGCCCTTCATCTTGGTGATGGTGCCTGTAAGTTCCATTTCACGGAGCAGTTCACGGACAGTCCCCAGGCTCATGGAGAGGGTTTTTGCCAGTTCGCTTTCGTTGGGCAGTTTTCTGCCAGGAAACGTATGGGAACTGATGTAGCCGAAAAACACTCTTCTCTTTTGCGTATAACTGTTTTCGAAGACTTTTCTGGGCTGTCTCATGGTTTTCTCCTTATTCACTCTGGTATTTTTTCCCCAGGGCCGCAGGGGACCTTCCCTGGCCGAAGTTTACCGCCAGAACCAGCATGGTCAGGAGGTAGGGCACCATAAGGGCGGCCTGGTAGGGAATATTGATTCCCATAATCTGCAGCTGATCCGAAAGGGCCGTAGCCACTCCGAAGATCAGGCAGCCCCAGAATACCCCTTTGGGCGACCATTTCCCCAGAATGATGGCTGCTATGGCAATCCAGCCCCGTCCGCTGACCATGTTTTCAATAAAACGGCTGACCAGGGTCAGGGTCAGGAAGGCGCCTCCCACGGTGGCCAGCATGCTGCTTGCCACAATGGCCAGGGCACGGTAGCGCATTACGTCCACTCCCACGGAAGCTGCGGCATGGGGATTTTCCCCTACTGCTTTGAGGTTCAAGCCTATTGTAGTATGTCCAAAGAACCGTGACAACAGCACCACCAGTACCAGGGACAGATATACGAAAATATTCTGGGAGAACAGCACCTCCCCCAGCAGAGGGATCCGGGAGAGCAGTGGGATCCGGATGGCTTTCACCATGTTTTCTGCCACCACCGGCTCCCCGGTGGCTGTAAGGAGTCGGAAGAAGTATCCCGTAAGTCCTGTGAACAGAACGTTGATTCCCAGACCCATCACCAGCTGGCTGACCCGGTAGCGGAGAATTCCGATGCACAAAACGATTCCGACAATGGCTCCCACCAGCAGGGCCAGCAACAGCCCCATCCAGGGAGATCCTGTCTTCAGGTTTCCATAGTAGGCAAAAAAGGCTCCCCCCAGCATCAGGCCTTCCAGGGCAAAGTTTAGGATCCCGGCTTTCTGGGCCAAAAGGCCCCCAAGGGCCGCATAAAGGATCGGCATGGTGTAACGGACTGAGGCTCCCAGAAGAATCCCCAGGATAACCAGGATTTCAGCATTCATTCTACTGGGCCCCCTTTGTCATTTTTTCCGTCTGCTTTTCGATGAAATAGGAACTGAGGATCACGGTGACGATTACCACACCCTGCATAATGTACACCAGAGGATACGGAACTCCCACATTTCTCTGCATGGCTCCGGCTCCCACCCTCAGCATGGCAAAAAGAAGAGAACTGAGGATCATACCCAGAGGATGATACTGGCCCATGACCGCCGCTCCGATTCCGTCAAAGCCATACCCCAGGTCGAACCCGGCCAGGAGGCGCTGCTGATTACCCAGCAGTTCCATACCTCCCCCGATCCCGGCAATTCCACCGGAGATCAGGATCCCAATGATCAGCATTCTGCGGACATTCATACCGGCAAAACGGGCAGAGCGTTCGCTGCTGCCAACCGCCCGGATCTGAAATCCCACCGGAGTCTTCCACAGGAAGAAGTAAAGCAGCCAGCTGATCACCAGAACCAGGATGAAGCCCAGATGAAGTCTGGTCCCCGACAGAATATGGGGAAGACGTGCGGTCTCCAGAACCCGCTGGGTCTGATCGATCCTGCTCCCCGGCTCCTTTAGGATCCCTTCCACCAGAATGTCGATGATGTATACCGCGATGTAATTGAGCATCATAGTGTTCAGCAGTTCACTGGCCTTGAAGCGGATCTTAAGAAATCCGGCGATTCCCAGCCAGACAGCTCCAAACAGGAAACTGGCCAGCAGGGCCAGGGGCACATGCAGAAACGCCGGCAGGGCAGCCACATACACTCCAACGATTACGGCGCCCAGGGAGCCCATGGCCAGCTGTCCCTCTGCCCCAATGTTCATGAATCCCACCTGATGACCCACAGCGAACGCCAGGGTGCTCATCAGCAGGGGGACAAATCGGGTCAGGGTGTCCCCGATGCTGTGCATGGAACCCAGGGATCCGGTAACCAGATAACGAAGGGCCATCCAGGGATTCACTCCGGCCAGGGCAATCAGGGCAGCACCGATCAGGAAGGCGGCAACAAGGGCGATACAGGTTATGGCAATTTTCATTGCCAGGATTCTTCTGGATAGTTGCGTCTCTTGACGATCCATGATTGCCTCCTTGATGAGAGGGGGAGGAATGAAACTCCTCCCGCCTCTTACTCTGCAACAGGTTCTTCGATCTCTCCGGCTGCAAACTTCGCCTCAACATCTTCCAGGGTATCCATTACCTCACCAGCCAGTTCCGCTTCGAATGCCGGGTTGAAAACCAGACCTTCGGCTCCGTCCTTGACTCCAACGATGTATACTTTCCCCTCGATGGTTCCATCGATATACTGTCCGATCATGTAGTCTATCAGGGCTCCGGGGGAGGCGATGGCACTGGCAACCACGGTATCCGGTGCCAGGTCAGTCATATCCACGATGGCTCCGATGGCTTTAATTCCGGCCTCCTGGGCGGCTTCCACGGCTCCGGCATTTACGTTTCCGGACTGGGAATAAATCACGTCCGCACCCTGGGTGATCATGGAGCCGATCAGTTCTTTTCCTTTTACAATATCATCCCAGCTGCCGGTAAAGGCGGTCTGGATGGTCACACCAGGGTTCACCGACTTGGCACCGTTGGCAAAGCCCTGTCTCATCTTTCTGGCCACTTCTGAATCCGTGGCGGTCAGGATCCCGATGTTGTCGGTTTCCGTAACCAGACCGGCCAGCACTCCGGCCAGATAGGTGTTTTCCCAGTTGGTGGTGGAGATGGAGGCCAGGTTGTCTCCGGAAACATAAGCGGCGGTTACCACAAACTGAATATCCGGAAACTCTTCAGCCACTTCCTTGGCAATATCCCCGTAGTTGATGTCGTTGGCAATGATCAGGTCATATCCATCGTAGGCAAAGTTCCGCATAACGTCGGCTGCCTCACCAGGAGCTACGCTCTCCTGGTAACTGTACTCCACGTTATACGTGTCGGCTGCTGCCTGAAGATGGGCAAAACTGTCCTCGTTCCAGCCGCCATCGCGGATGGATCCCGGGAAAATGACCCCTACACGGGCTGCCGGCTCTGTTCCCGGGCTCTCCGTTCCGGGATCGCTTCCCGGATCCCCGGAGGGAGTCTCTGCGCCAGCACCGGCTCCACACCCGGCCAGGACCGTCATAAGAAATACAACCAGAAGCATTGCAATTATTTTCTTCCTCATCATGAAACCTCCTTTTGTTTCACTCCAGCCATAAGCAGTCCGATCTCCTGTACTGTTTTTTCCTCTACGGGGAATGTGTCTGACATTTCCCCGTCATACATCACAAACATCCGGTCTGACAGCAAACGCACCTCCTCCAGGTCCGTGGAAAGCAGCAATATGGCCTTTCCTCTTTTTTTCAGTTCTTTGATCTTCTGATATACAAATTCACAGGCCCCCACATCCAGACCCCATGTTGGCTGTGAAATGATGAACACCTCATTGTCATCCCCGATGGCCCGGCTGAGAATCAGTTTCTGCTGATTTCCACCGGACAGGTTCCTGGCCATTACCTTCAGCCCCGGGGTTTTCACCCGGTACTCTTCCACCAGTTCCCTGGCTCTGGTCTCCACGGCCCTGGTATTTTGAGCCAGCCCCTTCAGGAACCTGGGTTTATAGTAATTGGTGAGAATCATATTCTCCGAAACCGTGAAGGTTCCAATCAGAGCCTGATGCTGCCGATCAGCCGGAATATAGGCCATGGCCCGGTTCATCCGATCCCTGGTGGACTGTCGGGTAATGTCCTCGCCGTTGAGAAGAACTTCTCCGCGGGTGGGAGGATGGAGTCCCCACAGGGTTTCCGCCAGTTCCTCCTGACCATTTCCGTCCACACCGGCCACCCCGATTATCTCGCCTTTTCTGAGAGAAAAGGAAATACCATTCAGAAGATCCTTTCCCTCCCGGCCCGACAGACCAAGGTCCCGGACCTCCAGAGCCACCTCTCCGGGCGCATCTCCCGGCTCCCGCTGACCGAAACTGACGTCACGGCCCACCATCATATTGGAAAGATCCGATTTATCGATGTCCCGGTTTGGAACGGTGCCGATCAGGTGTCCATCCCGCATAACACTGATCCGGTCAGAAATCTGGAGCACCTCATCCAGTTTATGGGAGATGAACACAATGGTGGTTCCCTCTTTTTTCAGTTCATTGA
Organism: Bacillota bacterium; assembly: GCA_040773285.1. Lineage (GTDB taxonomy): Bacteria > Bacillota > TC1 > TC1 > UBA5767 > JAXGWN01. Next base: position 1,512 of record JAXGWN010000109.1, on the reverse strand, counting down.
TAATCATGAACAGGTCCTGGGTTTCCTGGGGAGTCAGCACCGACGTGGGTTCGTCCAGTATCAGAAATTCCGTCTTCCGGTACAGGGCCTTGATGATTTCCACTTTTTGCTGCATTCCCACGGACAGATCCTCTACCCGCTGGTCCAGGTTCAGACGGATATTGAACCGTTCCACCAGCTGCCGGATTCCCTCCCGGTGCTGCTGGAGATCCAGACGGATTCCTTTATCCCCGGGGAGACCCATTACGATATTTTCCAGCACTGTGAATGCGGATACCAGCATGAAGTGCTGGTGGATCATCCCGATGCCCCGGGCAATGGCTTCCCTGGGCGAACGGACTTCCAGAGGCTCTCCGTTATAGACAATGGAACCGGAGTCCATGGAATAGATCCCATAAATGATTTTCATCAGGGTGCTTTTTCCGGCACCATTTTCTCCCAGAAGGGAATGGACTTCGCCCCTCTCAAAGGCCAGGCAGACATCCTCATTGGCCGTGACCCCAGGAAACGTCTTTGTCAGATTGCTGATTTCCAATATTGTGGATGTGCTCTGCATATTTTCTATCCTTTCCTGAAAGATTTCCTCCGGCGCTCCACTTCCTCATGGCTGATGAATCCGGCAATCCGGTGTCCTTCCATAGGGGAGGTTTCAATTCCAGTCTTCAGAATGCCCGCCACAACGGCTACCCGTCTTCCAATCACTTTGACCGTCTCCAGGCCCACCGCATCATCTTCTGCCCCTTTACGCTTTTCTCCGTTGGACCAGATGGATCCGCCGTTGTAGGCATACACTCCACCGGAAACCACCACCAGCCCGGTAGCCAGCATCATGTTGTTCAGGGTCTCCAGGGTTGTGTCCTGTCCTCCGTTGCGGACACCTCCCACAGCGATCCCGCCACAGACTTTCAGCCCCACCTCACCCCGGGAAGTCAGTTTCCCCAGGGGTCTCAGCCGGTTTACAAAGGTGACCATCTGGGCCGAAGGACTCATCTGGTAGACCGGTGTCCCCAGCAGCAGGCCGTCCGCCCCGCGGATTTTCTCATAGAGTTCATGCATACCATCCTTATAGGTGGGACAGTGGAGAATGTCCTCCCCCAGGCAGCGGTTGCAGTGAATGCAGAAATTCAGTTCCAGTTTTCTCAGGTCCACCAGTTCGGTTTCCACATCCCCCAGTTCCTCTGCTGCCGTCAGGGCAGTTTCCAGGGCAAATCTTGTGGCGCCGTTACGGGGGCTTCCATTGATGCCCAGTATTCTGACCGGCATGCTACCCCTCCCTTCACACTAATTCTTTAGATCTATTTACTACATCTAGTTTATGGAACCATTCTATTCATACAACTGCAAAAGGTCAAGGAAATATCTCACTTTGTAGTGATTTCAGTCACAAACAGAAGAAACGCCCCGGACCCGAATCGTCCTGGGGCGTTTCCACCTGCAGCTTTACTCTTCAGTTTTAAGTTTCAGATCCGGATCTCCTCTGCGGATTCTTTCCGCAAGCAGCCGGACATTTTC
>JAXGWN010000108.1:0-6107 GCA_040773285.1 Bacillota bacterium | reverse complement strand
GGCATTGAATGTGAGAAGGTAAAGCATCTTCCGGCCTTCCGGGAGATGGAAAAGCCCCATATGGATCTTCATGGTGCCGCCAAGAGTGCAGCTGAAGCCTACAACCGGGGAGACATAAACCAGGCCTGGCAGTATCTGGGGAAAATGGATGAGGCCTCGGTCCGGGTGTTTGCGTTGCTGGAGAAAATAACAGATCAGATGTAAAAAGAAATAAAACACGACAATATATCAAATTTACTTGATATATTGTCGTGTTTTATTATAATTAAGATATGTTGAAATGGAGGAAGATACCTATGAGAAATAGCCCCAAAAGAAAATGGCTTTCCGCCGATGAGAGAATGCTGCGGCAGAGAGACCGGATCGGCGGGGAGGCACTCTGGCTGGTCCTTGGACTCTGCGCTGTCTCCGTTGCAGTCAGGATATATTGGATGGGGGCAGGTCCTGCCCAGGTTCTGACCGAACTGCTGGTTCTGGCAGCCGCAGGAATCTGGACGGGAGTCCGGTCGGTAATGTCCGGTCTGTACTCTGATGAGGAGGAACTGAAAGACAGAAGCAGCCGGTTCTCCGGGCCGGTCCGGAATCTGTTCTGGGGACTGGGAGCAGGGATTGCCCTGTCGCTGTATTTCGGAATAAGAAGCGCACTGCTTTATGGCCAGGGAGGAAATGAATCCTCATATTTTCTTCTGGTATTTTCAGCAGCCTTTCTCATTTATGTACCAGTCCTGATCGTACTGCTGGTGGGGGGCAACCGGCTGGCTCTTCTGGCCGCCGGCAGAAATAGAGATGGACAGAAGGATCCCCGATGAGGAATCTGGCCATGAAGGCAGCCCGTGCTGCCCTGGATCTGTCCCAGGAGGATCTGGCCCGTCTGGTGGGAGTATCCCGGCAGACCATCAATATGATTGAATCGGGGAATTACAATCCCACGCTGAAACTGTGCCGGGCCATTGCCCGGGAACTGGGGAAAACTCTGGATGAGCTTTTCGGCGGACCGGAGGATGATCTGCCGGAAGTATGAAAATATGGCGCAGAGTACCCGGCAAAGCCGGGTTTCTGCGCCATATTTTATCTGTTCTCCCGGAGCACGGCCAGCCGGGCACGGTATTCCTCTTCGGTGATCCGTCCTGCGGCAAAGGCTGCCTTCAGTTCGGATATGTAGTGAGGCTCTCCGGCGGGGGCTGTTCCGGATCCGGACACTCCAGGGCGTCCCTTCAGCAGAACATAGATCAGAACCGCAGCGAGAATCAGAAACACAAAGCCCATCAGAATCCCTCCCCAGGGGATGATCCCTCCGGAACCACCACACCAGCCGGGTGCGCCGGGGTTTCCCCAGAATCTGTACATCACAGGTCATCCCTCCTTATGGTCCCATTGTCCCATGGAATTGTGACAGAAATGTGAAGATAAGGTGACAGATCCGGTATGTTTTTATTTTTCAGGGAAAAGTTTCAGGACAGGAAGATCCGGACGGTTAAAAATACGGAAGGGAAACAGGCTGTTTCCCAGTCCCCGGCTGACCATCAGAGAGGTATCGTCCCGGTGATACAGGCCGGAGGTGTAGGCCGGGAAGAAGCCCTGACCGGGAGCGGCCAGTCCACCCAGAAAGGGAAGACGGATCTGTCCTCCATGGGCATGACCGGACAGCAGCAGATGATAACTGTCTGCTGCCGGGGTATCAAAGAATTCCGGCCGGTGGACCAGGGCGATCCGGTAGCCTTCCGGCAGGTCCTCCCGGACCCCCATGGAGGCCGGGAGCCGGATGGTGCCCGGGTCCTGGATCCCACACAGGGTGATGGTTTTTCCATCCTGCTCCAGGGTGAGATCCCGGTTATCCAGAAGAATGACCCCATGGTCCGAAAGAAGATTCAAAAGATCCCCCTGGTTTCTCAGGGCCTGCTCGTGGTTCCCGGTGACAAAGACGACAGAGAGATCCCCGGGAAGGCCCTCCAGAAGGGCCCGCACCGGTTCCGGATCCGGTCTGCGGCTGTCCATCAGGTCGCCGGTGATCACCAGAAGATCCGGCTCCGCGGAAGTGATGGCCCGGATCAGCGGGGCCTGTTCCTTTCCGAAGGACTTGTTATGGAGATCGGCCAGGTGCACTATGGTATAGCCCTGGAAACTCTCCGGGATCTCCTGGTGCCGGATCTCCAGGGCACGGGACACAATATGGTTGTTCTGCCAGAACAGAAATCCTATGATGGTAAGGGTAAGGGTGCCCAGAAGAAGCAGCCCCGAAATATTGTTTTTCATAAACATCCTCCATGGCGGTTGCCGATAACAGTATACCATATGGAGGGGTGTCCGGGACCAGGGACCCGGCGGCAGGCAACCGGACCCGTTTGACAGATTTTCCCGCCAGGATTATGATCAGGGTACACAAAACCGCTGGAGCCAAAGCTCCTGGAATAAGGAGGCAACCCATGAAAAAGGCGCTGATTGTACTGTTATGTATGGCTGTGATGCTGCCTGCAGGAGTTCTTCTGCCCCGGGAGGCCCTGTCTGCCGCCATTACAATGAAGGGGTGGACCACCGGGGCCAATGGCGGTTCCGGAGGAGAAGACGATGTGAGGCTCCGGCTGGATAAACCTTCCCAGACCCGGGCCGGAGACCTGATGGTGGCTCAGATCACCTTTGAGAAAGGTTCCGACATCGCTTCCCTGGTGGGGGTCAGCGGATGGAAACTGATGGCCAGAAACAACCGGGGCAGCGATATCGGCCAGGTGATCTACACCCGGGTGGCCGGTGCCAGTGAGCCGTCCTCCTACACCTGGCAGTTCCGAAAAAGTGACGGAAGTTACGAGAATGTCCGGGCAGCCGGAGGAATCGTGGTGTTCAGCGGGGTGGATACGGTAAGCCCTGTGGTGTCCTACAGTGGCTCCCAGGGGGATGCCGGGGAGACCGGTGTTCTGACCGCTCCTTCCCTGACAGCTGCGGCCGGGAGCCGTCTGCTGGCCTTCTATGGATATAAGAAGCAGGTGGATCTCAGTCCGTCGGGTCTTCCGGAACTGTATGAAAAACGCCATGCCAACCAGTCCGGACCCACCGTGATGCTGGCGGAGGCTTCCTGGAATGGGGGAGCCACCGGCAGCCGGACCGCCAGCTTTTCCCCATCGGATCAGACGGACAAATGGGTGGCCCACCTGATTGCCCTGCGGCCGGCCGGATCGGCGGATGCCGGAGGGGGAATTTCCGTATATCTCAATGGAAAGGCACTCCAGCTGGAGGATAAGCCGGTTCTTGAAAGCGGCCGGACCCTGGTGCCCATGCGGGGATTCTTTGAGGCCCTGGGGGCCAGTGTGGGCTGGGACGAAAAAACCAGAACCGCCATTGCCACCCGGGGATCCACTACGGTTTGGGTACCCATCGGGAGCCGGACCGCCAGGGTAAATGGAACCTCAGTGACCATTGACGTGCCGGGGCAGATCATCAGCAGCAGAACCTACGTGCCGCTCCGCTTTGTCAGTGAGGCTCTGGGGGACGGGGTTGTCTATGATCCGGCCACCAGGCGGATCGATATCACCACCAGACCATGAGAAAAAAATCCGGAGCCAGAAGGCTCCGGATTCATTTTCCATACCGAAACCGGACCGTACTCCCGTATATACTGTCAGAGCAGTGAGGATACCCATGGATATGAACCGAGCATCCCAGGATGAAAAACTAATAGACGACATCCTCCGGCTGCAGCAGGGGGAGGAAATGCTCCGGGAGGACCTGATCCGGCAGCTGAATCCTTTTCTGATCCATGTAATTTCCCGGGTTACCGGCCGGTATGTGGATGCGCACAACGCTCCGGAGTATTCGGCGGGCCTTGAGGCCCTCAGCGACGCCCTGGACCGTTTTGAGCCGGACAGAGGGAACTTTCTTTCCTTCGTCTCCGTACTGGTCCGCAACCGGGTGCTGGACGGCATCCGGCAGGAGAACCGGCACGGAAATACGGTTCCCCTGGAAGGCGTTCTGGAGGAGACCCTGGCCTCCCCGGAGGATTTCACGGAAAGACTCTCTCTGAAGGATGAGATCCAAAGATTTTCCCGGATCCTGGATCAGTGGGGGATCGCTTTTGATGATCTGCCGGAGAGTTCCCCCAGACACCGGGATACCCGTGAAAGTATGCAAAAGCTCTCTGTCGAAATCTGGAAGGATCCGGTCCTGATGGAATCCTTCCGGAACAGACGGAGGCTTCCCCGGAAAGAGATCCACAGAAAGCTGGGGGTCAGCGACCGGGTTCTGACCGCCCACCGCAGTTATGTGACCGCTTGTGTGCTGCTGCTGGACAGCGGTCTGGAGGAAATCCGGCAGTATCTGCTGCCATCGGAGGTGAACCGGGATGCTGAGAAAAGCCCTGATTCTGGAAATACGAAGTAAGTATGCCCTGGCCCTGAACGACCGGCAGGAGTTTGTCCGGCTGGCGAAAAAGCCGGGGATGGTGGTATCCCGGGAGGTGTGGTATACCCCGGAGGACCTGTACAGAAAATCCCGGGTTATTCCGGTACCGGTGAGGCTGGCGGCTGTGGCGGCCGCGGTTCTGCTGGTTCTTGTGTCTGGCCTTCTTATTCCTGGTGGGGATCCGGCAGCGGCTGTGGCGGCGGTGGTCAGCGTGGACATGGAACCCAGCGTGCAGCTGGAACTGGACCGGGAACTGAAGGTGATCGGGGTCCGGGTTCTCAGCGATGGAGGGGAACTGCCGGAGGAGGAGACCCTGCGGGGGGGTTCCCTGCAGGAAGCTCTGGACCGGATCCTGCCGGACTCTCCGGATAATCCGGAGGATTCCACGGTTCTCTTTGGCATTACTGTGCTGGATGAAAGCCTCGGCGAGGAACAGCTGGAGGAGATCTGCCGGGGAGCCCTCATACGGGCACAGCACAGTCCCGTGCATTCCGGGGTTCTGTCTGTCCCGGCGGACAGTCTGACGGGAGCCGGCAGCAGGGGTCTTTCCAGTGGCCGCTATCAGATCTGGCTGGATACTCAGGAGGATGAGACCGGGGAGAACCCGGCCGAAGACCCTGAAGAGAGGCTCGAGGAAATCCGCAACGCACCGGTGGGGAAACTGGTCCGGGAAAATGCCCGGGTCCGCAGTCTGGATAAGAATGTGCCCGGACCGCCGGCCGGGGTGAACCCGGGGCCTCCGGTTCCGGAGAAGCCGGAGAGGGAAGAGGGCGGGGCGGATCCTGAACCCGTACAGCAGGAACAGGGAGACGATGATGAAAAGGCTCCGGATTCCGGATCCCCAGGCCCGGGGGGAACGGATGGATCCGGAAGAGCCGGAGGAGAAAATTCCGGATCCGGGAACCGGTAAATGTACCGGCTTTTCACGGAACGGACGTATTTACTGATGACCCTGAGAAAGGGAAAACCAGTCGGGAGGGATTGAAATGAAAAAACTGCTGGCAGTATTTCTGATTCTGGCTTTGCTGATGGGTTCCGCTTCGGCGGCACTGGCTCAGGAGAGGGAAACCCCGGAACAGATCCGGGAGAGACTGAGAACCGAGGCCAGGGAACAGTACAGCGAAAATGAACTGGCTGCCCTGAACCGGGAGATGGCCCGGATCCGTAGCATGCAGGAAGGGCTTGAGCCTCTGGAACCCGGACAGATCGTATCCCAAAGGGTACGGTTCCGGTTTGACACCCCTCCGGTGATCCGCCATGGCCGGATTCTGGTGCCTGTACGGGCCCTGACAGCTGCCTATGGGGCAGAGGTGACCTGGGACGAAGAGGACCATACGGTGACCGTGGAAATGGAGGACAAGGTTCTGGTGATCGATCTGGATACCGGTGAGGCCACCCTGAACGGGAAAGAGGTTTCCCTGGACGTTCCTCCCATGCTGATGAACGGCCGGATGGTTCTTCCCTTGCGGTTTGTGCTGGAAGCCATGGGCTTCAGCGTCAATTATGACCGGGCAAGCGGTATCGTGGAGATTGAGGACTAGCAGCTGTTTTGTGGGAAGGTCCGCACTGCGGGCCTTCCTTCCTTATGGAGGACGGAACCATGTGGGAGCCGGCACAGGACATGAGAATCCGCAAAGCCTACGGCGGCCTGGACCGAAGCCTTTTTATGGAAGAGCACCGGGAACTGGCCGGTGTGGACGCCCCGGCACCCATCGGCT
>JAXGWN010000107.1:0-6143 GCA_040773285.1 Bacillota bacterium | reverse complement strand
TTATATAGCATTACGGAGCATTACGCAACTAAAATATAGGAAAAACACACAAAAAAACTGGAAAACCGCACCATGTGGGCTTTCCAGGAATTATTTTGAATTCTGATCTATGGGTTTCTTCACGAAAGTGTAAAAGTCGGGCCCATGACCGCTGGATATGACAGGGGATTGTGCTATAATGAACATTATTCGGAGGTGACCCCCATGGAGTACAAAATTGATGACGTGGCGAAACTGTTTGAAACCACCAGTTTCACCATTTATTCCTACATCACCAAGTGCCCGGATCTGCGAAAGACCCTGAAGGCCAAAAATGGTGTGCTGACCATCAATGACAACGGCATCGAGATCCTGCAGAAGTGCATCCGGGGCGAGATACCCATCGAAAGAAACGAAAAGGATTTCCGGGATCCGGATATCTATGTGGAGTCCGATCCCAACATCCGGGTTCTGGGACAGGAACCGGAGACTGCCCAGCGTCCGCCCAGACGGGAAACACCCGCAGAACCCGAATACATTCCCCGCTCCAAAAAGAATCAGGAGCGATCCTCCCTGGTGGAGGAACCCGCCGCCAGGCCCCGCAGGAAGATGTCCGGGGAACCCCTGGAGACGCCCCCCCGGCAGGATCCGGAAGAGACACCGGCCCAGGAAAGCCGGCAGTATACCAGCGTGGGGGAATTCCAGAAAAAAGTCCCCCGCCCGGAGCCCCGCAATACCACCGGCATGAACGATCTCACCTACCGGGAGATGAAGGAGACCATTCTGTATCTGCGGGAGCAGCTGGACAAGAAGGATAAACAGATTGAGGATCTCAGCCGCCTTCTGGAGAACAACCAGATCCTGATCAAGCAGGAGCAGCTGAACTTCCGTTCTCTGGAACAGTATCTCACCGGACGCCGGTAAGGTCTGTACCCTGGGGTACCAGTCATCCTATCGTCTGAAAATGCAGCAACCACCGGCACCGGCCGGTGGTTGCTTTGTGTTTCCAAGCATGTTTTCCTCATATACCCTGCATTTTTCCACTGCTTATCCACAGAAACACCTGTTTGCCACAGGTTTTCCACAGGGTTATCCACATCAGTCCCTGGGCATTTCCCCCAGCACCAGGCTCCGCACGATTTCCCTGCCATCCCGGAAAACCGTGATCTCCACCTCATCCCCGGGACGGTACAACTCCAGCACCCGTTTCAGACCCCGGTAATTCTCAACCGGGTGGGGCCCGATGGCCACGATCACATCGTCGGCCTGAAGTCCTGCCTCCTGGGCTGGTCCTCCCTCGGCGATTCCCCCCACATAGACACCGGTCTTCGGTTCCCGGACCGCCTCGAACTCCTCCATATCATAGAGGTTGAAAACTCCTATATAGGCCCGGGCCACGTAGCCCCGCTCTATCAGTTCGGTAACGATGGGAAGCGCTGTGTTGATGGGAATGGCAAACCCCATTCCTTCCACCTCAGCCGCCGCAATCTTGGCGCTGTTGATGCCGATCAGTTCCCCCCGGGCATTGACCAGGGCTCCTCCGGAATTCCCCGGATTGATGGCGGCATCGGTCTGAATCAGGTTCAGGGTAATTTCCGACCCGGAGGTGCCCGCAAAGGAAACCTCCCGGTTCAGAGCACTGATCACCCCGGCTGTCACCGAATTGGCAAAGGTGCTGCCCAGGGGCGACCCGATGGCCACTGCCAGTTCTCCCACCAGCAGAGTCCCGGAATCCCCCGTTGTGGCCTGGGGAAGCCCCCTGGCCTCCACTTTCATGACCGCCAGATCAGACTGCTCATCCTGTCCGATCACCACTGCCTCGAAGACCCTTCCATCGGCCAGGGAAACCTGGAGGTTTTCCGCCCCCTCCACCACATGGTGGTTGGTGACGATGTAGCCGTTTTGCCCGTCGAGAATCACTCCGGAACCGGCGGAAGCGGCCACATTACCCAGCCGCGGTCCGGCAAAACGGTAACTGATCACATTGACTACGGAAGGATTGGCCTTGCTGGCCACCAGACTCACATCGTATCCGCTGGCCAGGCTGAGCCGGGGGGAGGAGCCCTCCCCGTCCGGGGTCTGCTGCTCCATGGCCTCCATCATGCTTTCCAGAACCCGTTCCAGTTCCCCGGACCGGTCCTCCCGGGGGGCCCAGGTCCCGTCCAGGGTCAGGGCCACCAGTCCGCCAGCCGCAGCAGCCACCGCCACCAGCAGGGCCAGCAGCAGAGTTGAGAAAAATCGCTTCATAGGGCCTCCTTCTGCCCGTCCAGGCGGATCAGGGGATGGGGATGACTTCTGGGGGCCACGCTGACAGTAAGCCGGTGACCGGCCAGGCAGCGGCGGATCTCCGCAAGGGTCAGATCCGGCAGATTGTTCTCCCGGCTGAGATGGGCCAGCAGCACGTGCCTGGTCCTCTCCCCCACCAGTTCCTTCAGAATGGTTCCACAGTATTCATTGGACATGTGTCCCGTATCCCCCAGAATTCTCCTCTTCAGGAAATAGGGATAGGGGCCGTGCATCAGCATTCCTGTATCGTGATTGGCTTCGATTACCAGTCCGTCGGCCCGGGACGCCAGCCGGAAAGCCTCTTCGGTGAGAACACCGGTATCTGTAACGAAGGCCACCCGGCTTCCTTCCGCTTCCACGACGTATCCACAGGGCTCCAGGGTGTCGTGGGACAGGGGCACCGGGGTTACTGTCAGGGTCCCCACGATGAATTCCTCTCCGGAACGGATCACCCGGACCAGGGGGGCCGGCAGGGGACCCACCGCCCTTTCCATACCACGCCAGGTGCCGGCGGTGGCATACACCGGCAGATTCAGCCGTCTGGCCACCACACCCACACCCCGGACGTGGTCACTGTGTTCATGGGTCACCAGGATGCCCCGGAGTCTGTCCGGATCCAGTTCTTGCACCGCCAGCAGCCGGAACAGTTCCCGGCCACTGACTCCTGCGTCCAGCAGCACCGCGTCCGTTCCGGACTCAATATAGGCAGAGTTTCCTCCGGATCCGCTCAGCAGGGTGCAGTAGGCCAGGGACATTTACTGGTTCTCCTCCAGATAACGGACCGCACTCATGGCCGCCATGGCACCGTCCCCCACGGCGGTACTGACCTGCCGCAGAGTCTTTTTCCGCACGTCTCCGGCCACAAAGATCCCGGGGACTTCCGTTTCCATATCGGTTCCTCCGGCAACGTAGCCGGCGGCATCCGTCTCAATGCCAAAGCCCTGGATCCAGTCGGAGTTGGGCCGGGTTCCCACCAGGATGAACACTCCGTCTACGGCCAGATCGCTGGTCTGTCCACTTTCCACGTCCTTCAGGACCAGGTTCTCCACTTTTCCTTTTCCCTGAATCTCCGTTATGGTCCGGTTCAGCAGGGGCTCAATCTTCTCATTGGCAAACACCCGGTCCTGCAGGATTTTGGCACCCCGGAATTCTCCCCGCCGGTGGATCAGATAGACCTTCCGGGCGAACTTGGTCAGGAAAACCGCATCCTCCAGGGCGGTGTCCCCGCCTCCCACCACAGCCACGGTCTTTTCCCGGAAGAAGGCTCCGTCACAGACCGCACAGTAGGAAACCCCGGCTCCCGTCAGCAGTTTCTCCCCGGGAACCCCCAGTTCCTTCGGGTTGGCCCCGGCGGCAATGATCACGGTTCTGGCCAGCAGGGACTGATCCCCATAGGTCACCACAAAACCTTCTTTAATGGGCTCTATCTTATGGACATGGCCCATCAGCAGTTCCACCTCCGGAAAGCCGGTGGCCTGCAGGGTAAAATTCTGCATCAGTTCGGGTCCGGAGAGTCCTTCAGGGAATCCGGGATAATTCTCAATCCAGTCGGTGTTCACCAGCTGACCTCCGGGGACCCCCATCTCGATCAGTTTTACACTCATCCCGGCCCGGGCCCCGTATATGGCTGCAGTCAGTCCGGCAGGGCCGGCTCCCACAATGGCGATGTCGCATTTCATATTCATTTCCTCCTGAAAATTCTGACTTGTCCCTTCCATTATACATCCATTGACTTTTCTTGACTATTCTTTTGGATCAGGAAAAAGCAGCCGGAAAATTTTCCGGCTGCCTGGTTTACTTCAGATAATTGATGGGGTTTCTGTGTCTTCCGTTGACCCGTACCTCGAAATGCAGGTGGGGTCCGGAGGAATTTCCTGTGTTTCCCACATACCCGATCAGCTGTCCCCGGCTGACCCGGGTTCCCCGGGACACGGCCATCTTGGACTGGTGGGCATAGGCGGTGGAAAGACCGTCACCATGATCAATTACGGTGAGGTATCCATAGCCTCCGCTCCATCCGGCGGAGATTACTACGCCGCCTTCCGCCGCATAGATGGGGGTTCCGGAACGGGCTCCGATGTCAAGACCGGTATGGTATCCCCGGCCCCTGGGGCCATAAGGGGAGGTGATCCGTCCCCGGACCGGCCAGGCCACGGCACCGCCACTGTAGTCTCCCCGGGAAGCCGCCACCACCTTGGTTCCGGTGGCCACCACCTTGTTCACCGGCTCTTCGGTGACCACTTCCGCCACCATAACCCGGCTCACTTCTTCTCCGTTGGCAAAGGCCACCGAGTACCGAACTTCCTTGGCTCCCGATTTCCCATCCTCAACGGTTTTATACTGTCCTCTCCAGAGGTTGCTGTCATTCTTGTAGGTGGTCTTGAAAGGAATGGCTTCCTGTTTTTTCAGGTATCCTTCCGCCACCACGTTCACCGGCCGCTCCACCACATTGAGCTTCAGTTCCTCCCCAATCTGCAGGTAGTTGTTCTCATCCTGATGTCTGGGGTTGGCTTCCTTCAGCTCCGCCACGGTGATTCCGCTTTTCTGGGCAATCCCGCTTAAGGTGTCGTTGGGCTGCACCACATAAACTTCCTGTGCCTGCTCACCCACCAGCATGTACTGCCGGAGGTCCTCCACCTCGGTGAACTCACTGACCTCCACCTCGGCCTGCCTGTATTCAACTTCCTGCTCGATCTTCACATTTTCAATGACCAGCTCGGCACCCTCAAGGTCCGGTGTGAAACTGTCCACCAGTTCCTTTATGATCGCTTCACCCTCTTCCCTGGATTGGAGAACAGCCACCTGATTGCCGTCTATGAACATTCTCCAGCCCCGGGCCATAAAGTTCAGCTCCGAGCACAACTGCCGGATCTCGGAAGCATCCGCCAGTTCCTCCCGGTCCGCCCGGACCGGTTCATAACTGATGTTGTCTGTGTAGTATACACTGTTATACTGCCGGGAACTCTCGGCCACATAATCCTTGACCGCCTGTTCCACTTCGGCGAAATCCTCCACCACGGCCACCTGGCGTCCATCCAGTTCCACAGCGTAGGCGTTGGGCATGACGTTGTAAAACACCAGGGCCGCTGTGGCAGCTGCCAGGAGACATACCCCGGCGCCCACCGTTCTTCTTTCCGGGGATTTTCCGCCGCTGAGTCTGGTAACCAGACGGGCCATTGCGTCCACCAGCCACCCCAGGCTTCCCCGGACCAGCTGGGCCACCATCTCACCCAGGGTGATCAGGGCCAGTTCCAGTCGGGCCAGCATTCTGGCCGGCCAGGTTATAAGGCTCCGGGACCGGAGAGACCGGTACCGGCTGTTATCATTTAAGAAAGTCCTGCGCACAAAGGAACGGGACTGCCGGGCGGTAATATCGCCGGCTGCCACCAGGGCACCTTCCATACGGATGGCCATACGGCCCGCCGTCTTCAGGGCGCCACGGATCCGGGCCATGGCCTCTTTCCGGTCCTTTGAGATAAAGGACAGAAAAGCATCCCGGCCGTTATCCCCGGCCCGGACCATCGCCTGCTCCAGTCGTTCCACAGTACGGAGAATGGTGTTTCCGGAGTCCTTAAGGAAGCCCTTTATGCGGACCGGTCCTTTTCGGCTTCCGCGTTTGCTGCCCGCGTTTCGAAAGTCCATCTTCTCCTCCACTGATTCTATTGAGATTTTTCTGTATCGTCGTCTTCATCGATTCTTTTCAGAATCTCGTTCATTTTACCATAAACATAGAGATCATTTCGATATGAATCGGTTTTTTCCTCCCCGCGGCCTTCTGCGGAACGTATTTTCACAGCTGCCTGAACATACAGAGCGGCCTCAAGCCTTGATTTCTGAATGGCGCAGCCCAGTTCATAAGGTCTCCTTATGGTTCCATT
>JAXGWN010000106.1:0-6222 GCA_040773285.1 Bacillota bacterium | reverse complement strand
GTAGGCCTTATGGATCAGGAAAGCCCCTCTCATCACTTCGAAAAAGTTATTTACATATCCGTCGGAACCGATTCCCACGGTAATTCCATTTTCCAGGTATTCGGGAATGGGAGCCACTCCGCCGCCCACCTCACAGTTGGACAGGGGCATATGGACCAGTCGCATGCCGGAGTCCTTAACCAGGGCAATTTCCTCCGGGCTCAGCTGAACGGCCTGGGAGGCCAGCACGTTTTCCCCCAGGAAGCCAAAGTCCCTGTATACCTCCACGGTGCGCTTGCCATACTTCTCCAGGCACCAGTTGGGCTCATAAACCGATTCCGACATGTGCATATGAATGTCGGTTCCCAGTTCATCCGCCATGGCCTTGCCCTGCATCACAAATTTTTCATCCCCGGTAAACAGGGTATGGATGGACATGATTCCCTGTACCAGGGCATCATCCTTATTGTTGTTTTTGCAGAAATCGTAATTCTCTTTGAGACCCAGCTGTGCGTTTTCCTCGCTCTGTCTCTGGCAGGCCTCAAAGGTAAGCACCGCCCGGACCCCGGCCTCCTCGATGACCTTTTTCTCCAGTTCCAGAGCTCCGGGAATGGAGTTGGGTCCTTCCAGAATGTCCACGAAGGTGGTTACCCCGGAATCAATGGCCTCCACGCAGGCCCAGCGGGTGGTTTTTTCCACCAGGTCATGATCAATGCGGTCCTCCACGTAGGGCCACCAGAAATCGTCCAGGAAACTGGAAAACTCGGTGACCAGTGCCTCGGTGGTGATTCCGTGGGACAGCACCCCATACATGTGGTTGTGTCCGTTGACAAAGCCCGGAGCAATCATTTTGTCCGAGGCATCCACCACCCGGTCTGCGCCTTCTGTGCTGATTTCACTGTTGGGTCCCACCTGAACAATCCGGTCGTTTTCAACCCGGACTCCCCAGTCTTTCTTCAGACCTTCCGGTGTCATGACACAGGCGCCTTTCAGTACTGTAATCATCAGTCTTTCCTCCTTCGTTCTCCCCATGAATTTTTGACGAAAAAAAGCGCATATCCGAAAGCCGGATGTGCGCTTCAAAGCCTACCAGAGGAGTCTCAGTTCCCGGTTCCGAGACCCACAGATTGGTGTTCGTCATTCTTTTTACTGGTGCAATTATACTATAGAAACCGGAGGAAGAAAAGAGCAAATATATCCATTCTTCCGGGGATATCAGACTGTTGGTCTCTTCCGCTCCGGTTTTCTCGGTCTGTCAGACTATTTTACAATACGGGTTCCCTTGCCTTCCACCACAGCGTCTCTCAGATTGGCCAGGGAGGTGATGATACCTTCTCCGCCGCCTTCCACGAACTCAATGATGGCTGCAACTTTGGGACCCATGGAGCCTTTTCCGAACTGGCCCTGTGCGTCGTACTCCTTCGCTTCAGCCACGGTCACTCTCTCCAGGTTCACCTGATCCGGCTTTCCGAAATTGATGGCCACGTTGTCCACATCAGTGGCAATGCTCAGAATGTCGGCGTTCAGTTCCCGGGCCAGCAGACTGGAGGCCAGATCCTTGTCGATAACCGCCTCAACGCCGCTGAGAATTCCATTTTCATCTCTCATGACCGGAATTCCGCCGCCGCCCACAGAGATCACGATGCAGCCGTTTTCGATCAGGTCTTTCACTTCTTCCAGTTCCACCACGTCAATGGGTTTCGGTGAGGGTACAACTTTTCTCCAGCCACGGCCGGAGTCTTCCACCCAGTTTTCACCGGCAGCCATGCCAGCCTTGGCTTCTTCTTCTGTATAGAAAGCTCCAACCGGTTTGGTGGGGTTCTTGAAGGCGGGATCTGCGGGATCCACCACCACCTGGGTCAGCAGGGTAACCACCGGCTTGTCGATGCCCTCTCTCTTCAGTTCATTCATGATGTTCTGCTGGATCATGTAGCCGATCTGGCCCTGGGACTCAGCACCGCACACAAACAGGGGCTGGGCCGGGACCTGGTCACGGGCAGCGGCATTCTGCAGAAGAATGTTGCCCACCTGGGGACCGTTTCCGTGGGCGATGACCACCTCATAGCCCTCTTTTACCAGCTTCACAATGTTTTTGGCTGCCTCGTCGACGTTCTCCATCTGCTCAGCATAGGTGCCCTTCTGGCCCGGTTTCAGGATGGCGTTTCCGCCCAGTGCTACGACAACTGTTTTCATATACGTTATTCCTCCCAAGAATAGTCTTTCAGTAATCCGGACGGAAATCCCGTCCGTTTCAGTCAAATTATATAACAGAGATTGGTTATTGAAAAGATGTTTTTCAGTAAGGCTTAATTCCATTCCGAGAAATTAAAACCTGCTAAATCAGTGATCCCCTTCATGGGAGATGGGTACAAACTTCCCAAAGGGATCCCCCGGCAGAAAATGGCCATCCCGGAACAGGATCTTTCCCCGCAGTACTGTGCACTCCGGATATCCGGTGAGGGTCATTCCCTCGAAAGTGGAATAGTCAGCTGCCGAATGCAGAAGATCCTTCTCCAGAGTCACCTGCTTCTCCGGGTCCACAATCACCAGGTCGGCATCGCTGCCGGGACGGAGCACACCTTTCCTGGGAAAGAGCCCGAACAGCCGGGCAGGGTTTTCACTGAGCATGCGGCTCAGCTGTTCCACGGAGATTCTGCCTTTGGATACCCCTTCGCTGAACAGGACCGGCAGCAGGGTTTCGGATCCGGGGATTCCTCCGTTGGTTTCAAAGAAGGTGTCGTGACTGAATTTCTGGGCCTCGCTGTAGGCACAATGATCCGTGGTGAAAAAATCGAAGGTCCCCTTCTGCACATTTTCCCACAGAAGCCGGCGGTCCTCCGGTTTTCTCAGGGGAGGCTGCATGACGAACAGCTGGGCATTTTTCCACTGGTACACAGAATCGTCCAGTTCCAGATAGTGGGGGCAGGTTTCCGCAGTGATTTTCACTCCTTCTTCCCTGGCCTTCCGGATCACCTCACCGGTTTCCCCAGCGGACACATGAACAATATGTATTCCCGCATTCACCTTCTTGCTTATTTCCACCAGTTTCTTTACTGCCTCAACCTCGGCGAAGGCAGGACGGCTGACCCCATGGTAGGCCGGCTGCGTTTTCCCTTCCGCTTTCAGGGCGGCCACCTGATCGGCCACAATCTGGTTGTCCTCAGCGTGAATGGTCACCACCAGGCCCAGTTCCCCCGCCAGACCGATAATCTCCTCCATCTGGTCATAGGCCAGCATATCCCCATAGGTGGTGAACAGTTTCAGACTGTTCACCCCGTACTCCTTCAGAGCCTTCAGGTCTTCCTTTGTCCATCCGGACTCCGGAGTTATAACCATATGGAAAGTGTGGTCCACAAAGGCCCTTCTGGCCTCGTGACGGCGGTAGTCCAGGGATTCCACCAGGGATTTTCCCGGCAGGGGATCCGCATAGTCCACCACGGTGGTCACCCCGCCGCAGGCCGCCGACCGGGATCCGGTCTCAAAATTGTCCACGGTGCACACGTTCCCGATGGCCATCTTGTAGTGTACATGGGAATCGATGACCCCGGGCATCACATACTTGCCGGAGGCATCCATCACTTCATCGCCGGCTTCAGGCACCAGATTCTCCCCGATGGTAACGATAACGCCTCCATCGCACCGCAGGTCAGCGGTGCGCACACCGTCTTCCAGCACCAGATTTCCGTTTTTGATCAGCAGGGCCATACTATCACCTCTTCTAATATCCGATTTTCTTCAGGGCCTCGTTCAGGCCATCGATGGTGGGCTCCACCTTCAGGGGCTCTCCGGCTGCCTTAATGGCGTTGTTCACATCCTTCAGGCCGTTTCCGGTCACTGCACAGACCACGGTCTCGTCTTTTCCGATAACTCCATTTTCCACCAGCTTGATCAGACCGGCCATCCCGGCACAGCCGGCAGGCTCCCCGAATACCCCGGAGGTCTTACCCATCAGTCTCATGGCATCCAGGATCTCATCGTCGCTGACGGTCTCCCAGACTCCATTGCTCTCATTGATGGCCCGCAGGGCCTTCACAGCGTTTCTGGGTACACCCACAGCGATGGAATCCGCAATGGTATTTTCCACTTCCGGCTCCCACTTCTCTCCGTCTCCCCGCTCCCAGGCGTGGGCCAGGGGGGCGCACCCTTCTGCCTGAATTCCGGCAACCCGGGGAAGTCTGTCAATAAAGCCGGTTTCATAAAGATCCTTGTAGCCCTTCCAGGCACCGGCGATGGTGCATCCGTCTCCTACGGAGAAGACGATCCAGTCCGGCACTTCCCAGTTCATCTGCTCGCAGATCTCCAGGGATACGGTTTTCTTTCCTTCCACCATGTGGGGATTCACGGCGGCATTCCGGTTGTACCAGCCGAACCGCTCAATGGCCTCCGCGGACAGTTTGAAGGTTTCCTCGTAAGATCCCTGAACGCTCATAACGTTGGCGCCAAAAATCTTCAGCTGGGATACCTTCCCGATGGGAGCCCGTCCCGGCACAAAAATTACAGTCTTGATGCCCACCGACGCAGCATTACCGGCCAGAGAAGAGGCCGCGTTTCCGGTGGAGGAGCAGCAGATCACTTCTGCTTTTTCTTCCATGGCCTTGGCCACGGCCACACAGGAGGCCCGGTCCTTCAGGCTGGCGGTGGGATTGATCCCGTCATCCTTCACATACAGGTTATTAAGCCCAATGGCCTCAGCCAATCCGTCTGCCTTGTACAGGGGAGACCAGCCCACCCGCAGTTTGGGTTTGGGGCCATTTCCCTCGATGGACATAAAGGGCTCGTAGCGCCAGATGGAGTAATCCTTGTTGGCGGCGAAACTCTCCTTGGAAACTTTGGACCGGATATAGTCATAATCGTAGATGACGTCCAGAATGCCCAGTTTGGGACCACAGGCCGGGCAGGTGTAAACCCCCGGTTCCGCCGGATAGGTTTTCCCGCAGTTCACACATTGCAGATGCTTCACGTTTTTCAGATTCGACATGTTTCCACCTCACGTATATTTTAAATTTTAACCATCCAGTTAAATACTATTAAAATTATATCATAAAATGCCCGGCGGTCATTACCCTGTAAAGCAAAAAAGCCCAAGGAACTTGGACTTTTTCTCACAAGCGCTTTTCCAGTAATCCCAGACCTCCGGAGTCTCTCCGGGGAACCGCCAGCAGGATTCCCCTGTCCCAGGAACCCTCCCGTCCGGCCACCTTACGCAGTCTTCCCAGAGCCTTTTTCCGCAGTTCCGGATCTGCCTCACCCAGCAGCACCCGGTCTCCCTCCCTGTATACCCAGGCACCGGTTTCACTGCGGCTGAAATAGACCGGTTCCCCGTCCAGAAGTTCCACATAGTATCGGGGAATGCCCGGGGACCCTCCGGTACTGTAAACCCAGTAATCTTCAAAGTATCTCACCACAAAGACCCGGTCATCCCAGGGTTCCTGTCCTTTTTCCAGGACACCGGTGTCCGCCAGAAGTTCCAGATCCCGCTGCCGGCGCTCCAGTTCCGCCTGTTCCTGCAGGGGAGCCATAGTCCCCAGAAGAAGTGCCGGCAACAGAAGTACCAGAAGAATCCAATAATAGGTCTCACCCACCGGTCAGATCACCACCTCCCGCCACACCTGCACATGAAACCCCTGGCTGTGCCGCCGGCTGATTCCCGTGGCTGCCAGCAGCCGTCCCAAAAAACCGGGATGTTCTGAAGAGATCCGCACCGAAAGACGGTCACCGGAATTCAGTTGTCCCTCCGGGAACAGCCGCCCCATCCCATAGATCCCCGGAGCCACAAACCGCTCCACCATAACGTCTACCCGATAAGGGTCCCGGACTTCCAGCCTTTCCAGAAGATCCTTCCGCATCGGCAGCCCTACCTCCTCCACCCTGGCCGCCTCCTTCAGAAACTGTACCGCCAGGTGATCCACTCTCCCGGTTTCAGCCTGCTGGATCCTCCAGGCCGACAGAAACAGTCCCCCAAAAACCAGCAGCCCCACCGTCAGAACCATAGCCACCAGTTTCCCGGCCACGGCCTAGAATTCCACCTCCTGGAAGGTGATCTTTGTTAACTGACCATTTGAATATTCTTTCTTAGTTTTAAAATAGTTACTGGGGTCAACATTATCAGGTAACAGCACTGCTCCTTCAGCATCAAGCAAACCAATAATTATCCCGTCATTTCTTTCAAGGTACCCCAACACCACATCCCCGGTAACCACATCGGGGTTGGACAGCAGGATGCGGACCTTGGACTGTTCCTCT
>JAXGWN010000105.1:0-6224 GCA_040773285.1 Bacillota bacterium | reverse complement strand
TAGCCGATTGAGCGCAAGAAAAAAAATCCATAAGGCATAAGCCTTATGGATTGGTGGAGATAAGGGGATTCGAACCCCTGACCTCTTGACTGCCAGTCAAGCGCGCTCCCAACTGCGCCATACCCCCGCGACATCATTTATTATAACCGGGAGGACACAGGAATTCAAGAGTAAATCACTTAATTTTCAGCAGTCGGGCCAGCGGGGGGTGTTTCACATAAATAGCTCCCGTCGGGCAGATCTCCTGGCAGCAGAAACAGCGGATGCAGCAGTCCATGTTCCACTGGGGATAACCGTCTGTGAAGGAGATCACATCAGGCCGTTCCGGACAGATCTGTCCACACTGACGGCAGCGGATGCAAAGGCTGCGGGTCAGCACCGGCCTGGGGGCCAGAATACCGGTCAGCACCTGCTGGAGGATCCCCTGATTGCTGAACGACATGTGACTCTTTCCCCGGATCCTCTGAAAATTTTCCGGTTTCATGGTCTCCGGATCCTCCCCCAGCACCCGGATTCCATCCATCTGTGCGGTTCCCCGGTGATGGATAAGAGCCTGTCGCAGATACGGTATGTCCTGTGGGTCATGGCCGATCAGGGTGGCGGCCAGAGTATCCACGGCGGTTACACTTTCCCCGATAATAAGGGTTTCCATGGGATTTCCTGTACCATTTTTGGGGCCGTTTCCCTCCATAGCCACGATCCCGTCCAAAATGGCCAGCCGGGGCTTCACCAGATGGTTCAGATCCAGCAGCATCCGGGCAAAATCCTCCGGCCGGGGCATACGGCTGTGCCAGGCAGCTTTTTTCAATCCCGAAACACAGCCGAACTGGTTCTTGACCGCCCCGGTATAGCTCATCATGGCATGGGTCTTCAGCCGAGGCAGGGTAATCAGAACATCCGTATCCATAGCCGCACGGGCCACATCAAAGGTGGGACATAGAAGCGGATCCTCCACCTTCCCCACCATCCATTCCTCAAAGGAATCGAAGGCTACCCCATAACGGGAAGCCACTTCCATCAGGCCACAGGACTCCGCTGCCCTCCGGGAACTGCCAAGTCCTGGAGAATCCCCGAAAGTAATGGTTCCGGCATAGTCTTTAAGAATCCGTATCACCGCTTCGAATACCCGGTGGTCCGTCACCACCAGTGAGCCAGGGGGTTCCTGCGAGAGAAGATTCGGTTTCAGAAGAACCCGGCTTCCCGGGGGAATCAGCCGGCGCAGAAACGTCTCTCCCCCCAGAAGATCAAATCCCCGGCGCAGAGCATCTTCAATCTGGCCTGTATTGTATTCTTTGCAGCGGAGCAATGCCACCTGTTCCATCGGTTTTCCTCCCTACAGGAAACGGTCCGGGAAACCCCGGACCGGAACCTTACTGTTCAGACCGGGCAGCCTGTTCTGCAGCCTCCCGGACAGATATCATATCTTTTACCTTCATCAGACGGATACGGCTTCCCCGCTCATCCTCATCCAGTTTCATGGTGATGTATTTGATGGTATCCAGCATCTGGGGGATCATCACGTGTTCCAGAGCGTTTACCCTTCTGCGGGTCTTCTCAATCTCATCCGCCAGCAGCTGGCAGGACTTCTCCTTCTCCGCCAGGTCCAGCATTCTGGGCAGAAGCCCGGAAAGGGTCCGTATGGCACCATCCAGTTCCGCAGAAGAACTGGCGAAACTGTATGGATACGGAGAAAGATGAGGATCATGCTCTTCCTGGTACTGGATCACCGGGCAGTAAACACTCATGACGTTCCGTTTCCCCACCTTGAGTTTTACCTTCCGGGTGGGAAACATAATGGACGCCTCAAGGCTTTCCTGGGGAGTCACCGCACGGGCCAGAAGAAAGTCCCGCAGTGCCCTGGAGATCTCCGTCTCCACTTCCTCCCGGAGACGCTTGTTCTCCCGGACCATTTCCAGGAACTGGCGTACCATCTCGTCCCGTTTATCCTTCAGCAGTTTGTGACCCCTCTGGGCAACCTTAACCCGACCCTTAAGCCGGGTAAGTTCCATCCTGGTGGGGCTTACATTCAAGGTTCCAGCCATGCTTACTCAGCCCCTTCAGTCTCTTCAGTCTTTTCCGGCTCAGGCAGGTACTTGTCAATGTATGCTTCCCGGATTCTCTTCAGCTCGGATCTGGGCAGAATGGACAGCAGTTCCCAGCCCAGTTCCAGGGTCCCCTGGATGCTGCGGTTAGTCTCATATCCCTGGGATACATAGCGGTTTTCAAACTCGTCGGCAAACTTTGCGTAGAGTTTATCCACCTCAGACAGGGCACCCTCCCCCAGAATTACGGCCAGTTCCTTGGCCTCCTTGCCCCGGGCATAGGCGGCAAAGAGCTGATTCATGGTGTCCGCGTGGTCCTCCCGGGTCTTATTGGCTCCAATCCCCTTGTCCTTCAGACGGGACAGGGAAGGCAGCACGTTAATAGGGGGCTCGATTCCGGACCGGTGCAGATCACGGGACAGAATGATCTGGCCTTCCGTAATGTATCCGGTCAGGTCAGGAATGGGGTGTGTTTTGTCATCCTCCGGCATGGTCAGGATGGGGATCTGCGTGATGGATCCCTCACTTCCCTTGATCCGGCCGGCCCGCTCATACATGCTGGCCAGGTCGGTGTACAGGTATCCGGGATATCCCCGTCTGCCAGGAACCTCTTTCCGGGCAGCGGATACTTCCCGCAGGGCCTCCGCATAGTTGGTAATATCTGTCAGAATAACCAGGACGTGCATCCCTTTTTCGTACGCCAGATACTCGGCGGCGGTCAGGGCCATCCGGGGAGTGGAGATCCGCTCAATAGCCGGGTCATTGGCCAGGTTCATGAACAGAACAGTCCGCTCGATGGCCCCGGTTCTTTTAAAGTCGGAAATGAAGAAGTCGGCCTCCTCATAGGTGATTCCTATGGCACCGAATACAACAGCAAACTTGGAATCGCTTCCCAGCACCCGGGACTGCCGGGCAATCTGAGCTGCCAGCTGGGAATGAGGCAGACCTGAACCGGAAAATACCGGCAGTTTCTGGCCCCGTACCAGGGTGTTCAGTCCGTCAATGGCGGACACTCCGGTCTGGATAAACTCGGAAGGATAATCCCGGGCCGCCGGGTTCAGCGGCTCCCCGTTAATGTCCAGATTCATTTCAGCAATGATGTTGGGGCCTCCGTCAATGGGCTCCCCCATTCCGTTAAAGACCCGGCCCAGCATCTCCTCGGATACAGCCAGTTCAATTCCGTGTCCCAGAAAACGGCACTTGGAAGAGGAAATCTCCATTCCCTGGGCGCTTTCAAACAACTGAACCATGGCCCGGTCCCTGTTGACCTCCAGAACCTTTCCCTGACGGAGTTCCCCGGTTTTCAGTTCAATTTCCACCAGTTCATTGTAGGTAACCCCCTCAACGCCTTCCACCATCATAAGGGGACCGACAACTTCAGTAATGGACTTATATTCTTTAAGCATACTGCAGTTCCCCCTCCGGTATCAGCGACGAGGTTTCCTCCCGGATCTCGTCCAGGATTTTATCCAGTTCACTGATCTGATTCTCGGGCACATACTTGGCCCGGCCAATTCTTTCTCTCACCCTTACCCGCATCAGTTCATCGAAATCGGCACCTTCCGCCAGCGCCTTCTCCGCTTCCTTATGGAAACTGAGGATCAGGGTCATCATCTTATACTGCTTGGGCAAAGAGGTGAAGGTATCCACATCGTCAAAGGCATTCTGGTGCAGATAATCCTCCCGGATAGACCGGGCAGTTTCCATAATCAGCCGGTCAGAGGTCCCCAGGGCATCAATCCCCACCAGCCGGACAATCTCTTCCAGTTCGGCCTCCTTCTGCAGGATACTCATGGCTTTCTTCACCAGCTGACTCCAGTCATCCGAAGTGGCTTTTCCCATGGCGGGAGCCAGACGGGCTGTGTAGAGGGAATAACTGTTCAGCCAGTTGATGGCCGGGAAGTGTCTCCGGTAGGCCAGCGCACTGTCCAGTCCCCAGAACACCTTCACGATCCGCAGGGTTCCCTGGCTGACTGGTTCCGAGATATCACCGCCGGGAGGGGATACCGCCCCGATGGCTGTAATGGCCGCCTCCCGGCCATCCGAGCCCAGGCAGACCACCCGGCCTGCCCGCTCATAAAACTCGGCCAGACGGGAAGACAGGTAGGCAGGATAGCCCTCCTCACCGGGCATCTCCTCCAGACGTCCGGACATTTCCCGCAGAGCCTCCGCCCAGCGGGATGTGGAGTCTGCCATAACCGCAACGGAATAACCCATATCCCGGAAATACTCGGCAATGGTGATCCCCGTGTAAATGGATGCCTCCCTGGCTGCCACAGGCATGTCGGAAGTGTTGGCGATCAGCACGGTTCTTTTCATCAGGGATTCGCCGGTTTTGGGGTCCTTCAGTTCAGGGAATTCCATCAGAACGTCCGTCATCTCATTGCCCCGCTCACCACAGCCCACATAGACAATGATTTCAGCATCCGCCCATTTGGCCAGCTGGTGCTGCACCACGGTTTTACCGGAGCCGAATGGACCCGGTACCGCAGCGGTCCCTCCCTTGGAGACCGGGAAAAATGTATCAATTACTCTCTGTCCGGTAACCATAGGAACCTCAGGAGACAGTTTCTGTTTGTATTTTCTTCCTATCCGGACGGGAGTCTTCTGCATCATGGTGACATCAATCACCGAGCCGTCCTCCTTACGGACACGGCACACCGTATCGGTCACCGTAAACTCCCCTTCGAAAATCTCCTCCACCGTTCCGGAGAGCCCCACAGGGATCATGATCTTGTGCTCCACAATGGCAGTTTCCTGCACCACCCCGATGATATCCCCGGGAATCACCCGGTCCCCCTTGGCGGTACGGGGTACAAAACCCCATTTCTTTTCCCGGTCCAGGGAGGCCACTTCCACCCCTCTGGTGATCCGGTTGCCCACCTTCTCACGGATGGCCGTGAGGGGGCGCTGAATACCATCGTAAATGGACTCAATAAGACCGGGTCCCAGCTCTACGCTAAGAGCCTCACCGGTGGATTCCACCACCTCCCCCGGGCCCAGTCCTGCGGTTTCCTCGTATACCTGGATAGACGCTCTGTCGCCCCTAAGCTCAATGATCTCGCCGATCAGCCGTTTTTCACTGACCCGGACCACGTCGAAGAGTTTGGCGTCTGCCATCCCGCTGGCCACAACCAGCGGGCCGGATACTTTCTCTATCCTTCCTCGCAACGGACTTTCCTCTCTTTCTCTCAGATTTATTCGTCCTTGAACAGAATATCGGTTCCAATCGCCCTTTCAACACTCTCCCGGACGGCGGTCATTCCAACCCCGGTGGATCCCTGATTTCCGGGGATCATAATGATGGCCGGAAAGGGCTTGCTGGTATATTTATCAATGGTTTCCTTGGCCGGCACAGCAGCCTGCTCGGTTATAAAAATAACCGCATACTCACTTCTGGCCAGCTGGTTCAGGGCCCGGGAAGTCTCTTCCGGGCTGTTCACGGGGAAAACATCCAGCCCCAGCGACTTAAACCCGATGATGGAGTCCCGGTCTCCCACCACGCCGATCTTATACATAACTATCACGCAGCCTTTCCCGGATGGAGCCGGGCTCCAGACCGTTCAGTTTGCCCACCATGATGATCCGCACCACCTTGGCCTCGTATTCCTTGGCAAAGATGTATCCGATCACCGGCTCGATCCCGTCAAAATTATACCGGGATGCCGACTTGATACGGGCCAGCAGTCTGTTGTCCACCTTCTTCTCAAAATTACTGAGATTGTGTCCATCGCTGAGTTCCGTGACGGTCTCCTGCACCAAATCCGAATAATCGGTGGAGTACAGAATCTCAGGAAGCCGTTCCATACCTTCCTCGAAGGCCTTCCAGAAATCCTTTTCCTCCACATAACCACCGGGGATGAATACCCGGGAGAAAAATCCGGACTCCATGTCTCCTTTGAATACCCGGAAGAACGACTTGATGTTTATCAGGTCAATTTCCTCCCGGAAAAAATCCAGCAGGAACTTCTGCCGGTTCTTCCGGCACACTTCCAGGATATGGCGGTACATTGCCCGGTCAAGGATCACCTCGATCCTCTGGGGGTCCGCTGACTCCACGGATACCAGATGAACCTGCTCCACGGCATCCGCCAGCCAGGCCGGCAGCTGCCGGTGGGCGTCCTCTTCCAGAGCCGCTTTAAGACGCTCTGTCTCGATCCGTCCGGCTCCGGAGAGAAATTC
>JAXGWN010000104.1:0-6338 GCA_040773285.1 Bacillota bacterium | reverse complement strand
GGCGGACAGCCTCCGCTATGTGGCCGGGAAGGAGAATATCCCTGTGGAGATCGTGGACGGCCATGGCCGGCTGAACTGTGATCTGCGGGCCCGGATGAGCCAGGCCGATTACGGGATCATCGTGGAGGAGGCCGGTATCTTCGGCCGTGTGGACATCGGGGTCACCATGGGGGAACTGCGCAGCCGGGGAATTCCCTGTGGGGCAGTGATCAACAAATGGGATCTGTCGGAGGATGAGGAACTGCTCCGCTTTCTGGAGGAAAACGGACTGCCACTTCTGGGGAGGATCCCCTTCAACCGCTATACCGCCCTGATCCTTTCCGAGGGGAAGGTGCTGGCAGAAGAGATGCAGGATATGTACCAGCTGTTTCTTAACATGCTGCGGCAGATCACCGACAGCCTGGAGGTGGGGAAACAGTGAAAAACCTTGTGGTGGCCAGTTTCTCCGGGGGGACCGGAAAATCGGCGGTGACCGCCGTGCTGGCCAAACTGTTCCCGGAGGTGCTGGTGGCCGATCTTTCCCTTGGGGCCACCGGTCAGCAGGTGTATCTTCCCGGGGAGCCCTTCCGGATCATGGAGCACGCCAGGGGTCTTCGGGCCCAGGTGGAAATGCGGTTTTGCACCGATTGCGGCAGGTGCATTCCTGCCTGTCCGGAAAAGGCCATCGGGCCGGATTATCAGGTGGACGGGTGCCTGTGCACCGCCTGTGACCTGTGCATCGATGCCTGTCCGGAGGAAGCCATCGGGTATACGGCCAATTCCGCCGGACGCTGGTTTTTTTCTGATACCCAGTGTGGGCTTCGGGTCTCCGCGGATCTGGAAGGAGCCAAAAGCTTCGATCCCGGTCTGGTGGAGCGGATTTTCGGGGAAGCCAGGAACCTGGCTTCGGCCAGGGAACTTCCCCTGATGCTGACCGATCTGCCCGCCGGAATGGATGAGGTGACCCTGCCAGTATGGGAGCAGGCGGATCTGCTGGTAGTGGTGACAGAACCCTCCGCCCGGGATGTGGCGGCCTTCCGTAAGGCGCTTCCTTTGCTGAAAGAAAAGAACCTGCCGGTGGTCCAGGTGATCAACCGACATGATCTGAACCGCGCCTACACCATGGAACTGCTGGATATTGCCCTGAAAGAGGGAATCCGCACCGCCGGCAAGATCGGATTTGATCCGGAAATGTACCGGGCCCCGGACCTGGCCCGGCGGGACGGGGTAAACTTCCCCGGACTGATCCCCGCCGGTCTGCGGGGAGATTACGTGAATCTGTGGCACTCACTGAAGTTTATTCTGAAGGAACAGGAGAAGAATCATGGCTGACAGAAACATTAAACACGTGGTGGCGGTGGCCAGCGGAAAAGGGGGCGTGGGGAAATCCTCCGTCACCGTGCTGACTGCCCTGGGACTGGCCCGCCGGGGATACCGGGTGGGGATCATGGACGCCGATATCACCGGGCCCAGCATCCCCGGAATGTTTGGGATGGAGGGTTTTCCGGAGAAGGATGCTTCCGGATTCATTCTGCCCCGGGTCTCCCGGGAGGGGATACGGATCATCAGCACCAACCTTCTGCTGGAGGATGCCACCCAGCCGGTACTCTGGAAGGGACCCATCGTGGGGAAAATGGTGGGGCAGTTCTGGAATGATGTCTCCTGGGGGGACCTGGATTTTCTGCTGGTGGATATGCCTCCGGGCACCGGGGACGTGCCTCTGACCGTGTTCCAGATCCTTCCCCTGGATGGTGTCCTGATGGTCACATCGCCCCAGGACCTGGCTGGGATGGTGGTGGGAAAGGCCATCCGGATGGCAGAGAAAATGGAGAAGCCGGTGTTGGGTCTGGTGGAAAATATGAGTTATCTCATCTGCCCGGGGTGTGAGGAGCCGTACGAGCTGTTCGGCAGGAGCCATGCCGGCGAACTGGCAGAAAAATTCTCCCTGCCCCTTCTGGGGAAACTGCCGGTGGATCCCGCCCAGGCGGAACTGAGCGACCAGGGACGGATGGACGACTACGTTCTGCCGGAAGAGATTGCACCGGTGGTGGACGCCCTGGAGCGGCTTACCGGAAAATAATTGTACCCGGCCCATGGGCCGGGTATTTCAATTGGGCTTATTCCGGGAAGTGCTTCCGGTACACTCTTTCGATCTCCCGGGTAGCTTCCTCCATAAAGCGGTTGTAACGGGCCAGCAGGTCCCTGGCCTCCGGGGTCAGGGTGCTGCCCCCGCCCCCCGGCCCGCCGATGGTCCGGGCGATCAGGGGAAAACCCAGCCGGCCCTCCAGATCCTTCACCAGTTTGTGGGCCAGGCTGTAACTCATGTTCATGGACTGGGCGGCCTGGCGGAGGGATCCGCTTTCCTCCACCAGGGTCAGCAGATCACAGGGGCCCTCCCCGAAGGCTTTCCCGTTGGAGTCCAGCCACAGTTTATATTTCAATGTAAGATTTTGTGTCATTTCAAAATCCCCCTTTGACTATAGTATAATAAATTCAGTCATTGTGGGAAAGGACCCGGGGAGAATCCGGGGGGAGGTGTGCCATGGAAAAGTATCTGAACCGGGAACTCAGCTGGCTGGAATTCAACCAGCGGGTGATGGAGGAGTCGGAGGATCTGGACAATCCCCTGCTGGAGAGGCTGAAGTTCACCTCCATTGTCAGCTCCAACCTGGACGAATTTTTCATGATCCGGGTGGGATCCCTGTGGGATCAGATCAAGGCCGGGGTCACCCAGCCGGATCCGTCAGGACTTACTCCGCGGGACCAGATTGCGGCCATCCACCGGATCACCCATCAGCTGGTGGAAAAGCAGTACCGGGCTTATTTTACCCTGCTGGATGAGCTGGAGGAACAGGGCGTGGTGCTGCTGCGGTTCCGGGAACTGACGGAGGAGCAGAAGCGTTTTGCTGACCGGTATTACCAGGAGGTTGTGTATCCGGTGCTGACCCCCATCGTGGTGGACCAGTCCCGGCCCTTCCCCCTGATCCAGAACAAAAGCCTGAATACCGGGCTGCTGCTGCAGAACCCCCGGCAGAAGGGAAAGTATCTGTTTGCCACTGTACAGGTTCCCTCCGTGCTGCCCCGTTATCTGGAGGGGCCGGCGCTGGACGGAACCAGAGCCTTTATTCTGCTGGAAAAGATTATAAAGGAACATCTGGAGGAACTGTTTGACTCCCACGAGATTCTGGCCTACGGTCATTACCGGATCACCAGGAACGCCGACCTGGGATACGACGAGGAGGAGGCAGAGGACCTGCTGGCCACCATCCAGGAGGCCCTGAAGATGCGGAAATGGGGCCGGGTGGTCCGCCTGGAAGTTCAGGCGGACATGGATGACCGTCTGCTGGAGATCCTGCAGAATCATCTGGAACTGGACGATGAGGAAGTGTACCGGGTGGTTCATTCCATTGATCTGACCTTCCTGATGCGCTTTATCCAGGACAACCGGATGCCCGCCCACCAGTATCCCCCCTTTGAGCCCCACTGGCCGGTCCGTTACAAGGACCGGGAGGATCTGCTCCGGAAGATCGGGAAGAGGGATATTCTTCTGCACCATCCCTATGACTCCTTCCGTCCGGTGATGGATCTGGTGAAACAGGCGGCCCGGGACCCCGGAGTGCTGGCCATCAAGATGACCCTGTACCGGCTCAGCGGCCATTCCCCCATTATTGAGGACCTGGCGGCGGCGGCGGAAAACGGAAAACAGGTGACCGTTCTGGTGGAACTGAAGGCCCGCTTCGATGAGGAAAACAACATTGTCTGGGCGAAAAAACTGGAAAAGGCCGGAGCCCATGTGATCTACGGGCTGGTGGGTCTTAAGACCCACTGCAAACTACTGCTGATCGTCCGGCAGGAGAAACAGAAAATTCGCCGTTACGTCCACCTGTCCACCGGAAACTACAACGATGTCACAGCCCGGCTGTACGTGGACCTGGGTCTTTTTACCGCCGATCCCCGGATCGGGGAGGACGCCACAGCGGTATTCAACATGCTGTCGGGGTATTCCCGGCTGAAGGGTCTCAATCACCTGATGGTGGCTCCGGAGCATCTGAAGACCCGGTTTCTGGAACTGGTGGAGCGGGAAATTGAAAATGCCAGGGCAGGCCTTCCCTCGGGGATCCGGATCAAGGTGAATTCCCTCATTGATGAGGAGGTCATTGACCGGCTGTATGAGGCTTCCGGAGCCGGAGTCAGCATCGATCTTCTGGTCCGGGGCATCTGCGGCCTGCGGCCGGGGATCCCGGGACTCAGTGAAAACATCCGGGTTTACAGCATTGTGGGGCGCTTTCTGGAGCACAGCCGGATTTTCCGGTTTGAAAATGCCGGGAATCCGGAAATATTCCTGTCCAGCGCCGACCTGATGCGCAGAAATCTGGAGCGGCGGGTGGAGATCATGTTTCCTCTGCTGGATGAGCGGATCCGCCGGCAGGTGGACCGGATCCTTACGGCGCATTTCGCCGATACCGTCAAGTGCCGGATTCTCCAGCCGGATGGCAGCTACGTAAGAAACGGATCGGACGGGGCCTTTGACAGTCAGCAGTATTTCATCGAGAACCCTTAAGGAGGCGTACCATGTCAGAACAGTTCCGGCTGAAGACCGGTAAGAAAAAGAAACTGGCGGTGGAGGTGTTTCACCCCCGGGAAGCGGCTAAAGCAGTGGTGGTGGCGGTGCACGGTATGGGAGAGCACAGCGGCCGGTACCGGGACCTGGCCCGGTACCTCAGTGGCCGGGGCTTTGTGGTTTATATCTACGATCAGCGGGGCCACCGGGAAAGCAGGATATCCACCCTGCCCAGGGGCCTGGGCAGCCTCCGGGAAAACTGGGAACTGCTGGTGGACGACCTGATGCAGCTGGAGGGTCTGGCCGAGGCCAGGCACCCGGGACTTCCTGTGTTCGTGCTGGGCCATTCCATGGGATCCCTGCTGGCCCGCTGTTTCGCAGCGGATTACGGACGGGATCTGGCGGGACTGGTGCTGTCCGGCACCCCGGCAGATCCTGGTGTAACCGGCATGGCCGGACAGATCCTTGCCACCCTTATGCTGGCCGTCGGCCCCCTGCGGGAAAACAGGACCCTGGACCGGCTGCTGTTTGGCCGGGGCAATGCCCGGATTCCAGAGGCGAAGACTCCCTTTGACTGGCTGACCCGGGATGATACCGCAGTCAGCATGTATATGGAGGATCCGGACTGCGGATTTGTGTATCCCACTGCCTTTTACCATGAACTGATCCGGGGTGCCCGGCTGGCCTGGAGTCCCGGGACCTTCCGGGGAACACCCCCGGAACTGCCGGTCTACCTGCTGGGAGGCGATGAGGATCCCATGGGTAACTACGGACAGGCCCTGAGGGATGCGGCGGACAGGTACCGGAAGGCCGGTCTTCGGGATGTCACGGTCCGGCTCTATCCGGGGGGCCGGCATGAGATGCTCAATGAACTGAACCGGGAGGATGTGTTCCGGGAAACTGCCCTGTGGATGGAAGAGAAGATCGTGAACTGGAAGGGGTAACCATGGATAAGTATCTGCTGGCACTGGACCAGGGAACCACCAGTTCCCGGGCCATACTGTTTGATCAGGCGGGAAACATTGTCTCCCGGGCCCAAAAGGAATTCCGCCAGATCTATCCGCAGCCAGGCTGGGTGGAGCATGATCCCATGGAGATATGGGCCACCCAGATGGGGGTGGCCGGAGAGGCTCTGGCCCGGGTCCAGGGGGAAGCCGGTGACGTGGCTGCCCTGGGGATCACCAATCAGCGGGAGACCACCGTGGTCTGGGAGCGGGCCACGGGCCGGCCGGTGACCAATGCCATCGTATGGCAGTGCCGCCGGACCCGGGACATCTGCCGGGAACTGTCCCGGAGGGGCTATGACCGGATGATCCGGGAGAAAACCGGGCTTCTCATTGACTCCTATTTTTCGGGAACCAAACTGAAATGGATTCTGGATATGGTGCCAGGGGCCCGGGAGAAGGCTCTGGCCGGTGAACTGCTTTTCGGAACCATCGATACCTGGCTGTTGTGGAACCTGACCGGTGGCGGGGTCCACGCCACGGACGCCTCCAATGCCTCCCGGACCCTGATGTACAACATCCATGATGGCCGCTGGGATCCGGAGATCCTGGAGATCCTGGAGGTGCCGGAAGCCATGCTTCCCAGGGTGCTGGATTCCGCAGGGGACTTTGGACAGGTTTCTCCCCGGGTACAGGCCCTGCAGGGAATTCCCATCCGGGGGATGGCCGGGGATCAGCAGGCGGCCCTGTTCGGTCAGGGCTGTTTCCGGGCAGGTCAGATGAAAAACACCTATGGTACAGGATGCTTTCTGCTGGAAAACACCGGCACCACACCGGTGATTCCGGAAAGCGGG
>JAXGWN010000103.1:0-6360 GCA_040773285.1 Bacillota bacterium | reverse complement strand
CACCCGGAAAATTGAACAGCTGGCCAAGTCCCTGGGCATTGACTCCATTTCCAGAAGTCAGGTCAGTCAGATCACCAAAGAACTGAACGCTCAGGTCCGGGAGTTCCGCGAGCGGAAACTGGAGGATACCTATCCGGTTCTGTGGGTGGACGCCCTGTATGAAAAAATCCGGGACAATGGGCATGTGAGAAACATGGCCGTCCATGTGGTCTGTGGTCTCAGAATGGATGGAACCCGGGACATCCTGGCCGTGGAGCCCATGTATGAGGAATCCGAGGCCAGTTACAATGCTCTGTTCGATTCCATGAAAGCCAGAGGGTTACAAAGCGTCTGGCTGGTGGTCTCCGATGCCCATGCCGGCCTGGTATCCTCCGTCCGGGAATCCTTCGTAGGAGCCTGCTGGCAGCGCTGCAAAGTCCATTTCATGAGAAACATCATGGCCCATATCCCGGCCAGCGAGAAAGAGTCCTTTGGGGTAAAACTGAAACAGATCTGGATGCAGCCGGATCATGACAGTGCAGTCCGGTATGCCGGGCTGTTCATAAACGAGTATGAGAGAAAATATCCCCGGGCCATCGCAGTCCTGGAAGCAGGTCTGGAGGATTCACTGCAGTATTTGCACTTTGGCCGGATTGACAACCGAAAGATTTCTTCCACCAATATGATAGAGCGGCTGAACCGGGAGATCCGCCGCAGAACCAGAGTGGTCGGGATCTTCCCTAATATGGACTCCTACATCCGCCTGGTGACCAGCTACCTTATTGAGTACAGTGAGGACTGGTCCACCTCAAAAAGTTACATAGACTCCAAAGTACTGGATGTCATTTCAACTGAAAGGTCCAGGGTTGCCTGACTCCTTCTTGGGAGAAACTGATGGAAATTGCGCACACTCGTTGACACTAGCCTTATATTGCAACGGACAGTTAATTTATTTGAATAAACAGCAGTGATAAAGTTCCCTGAAGGTGGCCGGAAGGTTGTTCTGCGGGGTTATTTCTATATTTGAGGGAGAATAGGAAAATAGGAGCTGAGTGTTTCAAGTTGGGTCTTTGCGGAAGGAGTTTTCGAAAGAATGTCTAATATATTTATATTATATTTGTGTATAAGTGAAACTACATATACATGCAAGAAACTACAAACGGTATGTGCCCGGATAAGCACAAATACATTATACGAGGATAGTTTCAATGAATTCAAAATTAATAATCTTAGCAGTGCTAGGTGCAGCTTGTTTTGTAGCAGTGAACTACCTGTTCACTGTTTATATCGGATTGTCTATAGTAAGCCTGACTCTACTTTTTATCATTCCTGCATCATTTAGCGGTGGACTATTTAGTTCAATTCTCGCAAGAAGATATATCAGGAAAAATGAATTAACACTAACAAGCAGACAGTTGTTTCTTGTGGCAACCATAATCACAATTGTTGGTTATATTGGTAGCTATTATTTTATATATATGAGTGCTCATATTGATGATGGGGGGTTAAACTATACTTTCAGCGGAGAACATATAAGTTACTACGAATATGACGGAGAACCTATGACTTTCGTGAATTTTACATCTCATACAGTATTAAATAGTGAGAGTCAGTTAATGATACGTGGCAATCGATCTAATCCCATTAACCTCGGAACAATGACTGGTTACAATGGGCTTATGTTTTTTGTGTCGCTATTTGGTTTCTACTTCGGATCAAAGAAGTACCTCGATGGAACTCTTGCGTTTACAAAGTCGTTTAAGGAGATTGAAAGAACGATTGATAAGTATTCGAATAGTCTAATCCAGAATTATTCTGATGTTCGAGACGAATATATTACCCTATTAAAAGAGAATATCAATAGGAGTTATGTAGAGAAAAAAGCAATAGGAGACTATGAAATTGAAGAACATAAGATTAGTCTGCTTAAGGCACTCTTCGAAAGAAATATAAACAATGCTACTGGAGATTCCTACTTAAACCTCTATCTGATAACAATTCAGCAATTCTATAAGAACAAAATGTCGGAAAGGTATGCCAACAAAGAGGCGTTAATGGAAGAGTATACTGAGAAGATGGAAGAAATTCGAGAGTATGCTTTTGGTAATTCAAAGGGTAATATTTTTGAGCAAATATCAGAGAGAATATAGTAAAAATTGCGGTTTTTCTATGGATACTAGGGCAATATTTAATATTCTTGACACAGAACTGGATAGACTGCAATTAAGTACGCAAATTCAAAAAACAAAACTACATCCTCCTGGCTACCAGCTCCCTTATTGAATATAGTGAGGACTGGTCCACCTCAAAAGCTACATTAACTCCAAGGCACTGGATACCATCTCAACGGAACGGTCCAGGGTTGCCTGACTCCTTCTTGAGAGAACCTGATGGAAATTGCGCACATTCGTTGACACTAGCATGAATAGGCTAACTGGAATAGTACATATAAAATTCATGAAGCAGGACCAGAAAATGGTCCTGCTTCATGAATGATATTCCAAGAATGTGATAATCCGGTTTCTCACTTTTCCGTTGTCCTTGTGTAACGACAGGCGGGGAAATTGGAACAGCCTAGGAATCTGCCATTTTTACCGGTTCGCTCTATTAAGTTTCCGGAACAGCGGGGGCAGATGTTTGCACTGGCCAGATTTTGAATTCTCTTTGCATGCTCTTTCCGATCCAGTCTGCCTGGCTGGTTAGCCTCCCGGATAGCCTGCCGGATGGAATGAATCTGTTCCTGGGTTAACACTTGATCACGGGGCTGTCGAATAAATTTAAGAAGGGCAGAATTCCGGATTACCGGTGAAGTGATGTCCAGCTTCTTGAACTCTGCTTTAAGGGTGAATACCACCACAGGATGGAAGGGGACGTCTGGGTATTCATCCAGAAGAGCCCTCAGTGCGGCTACATGACCCTGGTTCTGCAGTATGGGATTGTAGAACTGGTATTTCTTCCGGTACTGAACCTGAGTCCAGTATTTGGAGGATTCACTGCCGAATATCCATCCACTATAGTTTTTTGTTTCGATTACGAATACGCCCTGTCTGGAGATCACAATGTGATCGATCTGGGAGGTTTCCATTTTGGCTCCAGGGATCATGACGTCGTGGAGAACAACGTAATCATTCTTATTTAGTAAACCCAGAAGGATCCGGACAGACAATTCGCCCAGATACCCTTTCACAGTGGGACGTCGTAGAATTGCTGCCAGGGCAATGAGGGTCAGGGGGACATAAAGGTGTTTCAGAAGTTCAGGGATGTTCAAGGCGATCACTCCAATTGAATTATATTATTTGCAACAGGATGTGACCATAATATCATGCCTGGAAACAGTATGGAATACCTTTCAGCTGGTTTCCCGACAGTCTGCCTCTGCCACCTGGAATAACACACAAGGAGAAATATAAGAAACGTGGAATTTATATATCTGTATGGGTGAAGAATAATTGTGCAGCCGGAGCGGAGGTGGCTCCGCTTTTCTCTGGCATGGAGATAGTTTTCCCCCCTGATTCTCCTTGGCAATTGTGCGTTTTGAGCAGTCTCCCCTCTGGACAGCCTCAATCAGGTAAGAATCTGTGGTATTATATCGGGAGATGAGGCATAGAAATTATGTGAAAAAATTTTGCCCTTAAAGTTCGTAACGTGATAACGGAGGTTCTATGTACGTACTTGAAGTCAAGAATCTGTCACTATTTGGAAAAGAGCAGGACGCCTTCATTCAGAATCTGAGTTTTCGTGTTAGGAAGGGTGAGGGCTTACTTATCTGTGCTGAGAATCAGGCTTTTAGGGAATTGCTGGCAGGGGTTCTTGCAGGGAGCATTGATAACATTCAGGGTGAAGTCCTTCTGGATGGTGAAGAATTTTCTACTGAGAACCCTCAGATCCGTCAGGAAAAGGGGCTGGGCTTCCTGATTCCCACCTCCAGATTAAGTAACATTATCCCTGATATAAGGCGTTTGCAGGAAGTGTCACTGGGATATCTTAAACTGAGAAACAACAGACCATGGAACCGGATTCCCTGGGTTGGCGGGAGCAGATTTGCGAAAAGGATCAGCAACTCATTTAATCTGATACTGGACCCGGTGCAACCACTGAAGGTATTCATGGTTCTTGATCCGCATCAGTTGGATGATCCACAGGATTTCCGGTATCTGATTTATTCACTGCTGGAACTGAAAAACCGTGACGTTGCAGTGATTCTTCTGTCCGAGAAGTCTGATGGACTTGGACTGGTAGCAGATAAATCTGCTGTGGTCAGTGAAGGACACATCATTAGTCTGGTGGACTCAGCTGAAAAGTCAGAGTAGCAGATCCAGTGGCAATTAAGGGGTGACAGACAGCGGTGCCCAGGAAAATCGAAAAAGAAAGCAAAGCGGTAATCGTATATAAAATGATCCGGGATCTTATATCAAACGGGGAATGGAATGCCGGGGACCGGTATTCCTCATTTGATATTTCCCGAAAATTTGGTGTGGGCCGGACTACTGTAAACGATGCCATAAAGATATTGGAGAAAAAAGGGTTTGTATACATCCTCCCGAATGTAGGGTTTGTGGTCAAGCGTTTCAGTTCTGGAAGCAGGGAGGAGTATATTGAAGTTCGCCTTGCCCTGATGAAAATCCTTGCCAGACATCTCATTCAGAACCAGGATGAAAAAATACTGGAAGAAGCATTCAGAAAGCTCAGGCTGACCAAAGCCAGTTATGACATTCAGGAGTACGAAACGGTAGTTTATGGGCTGGAGGATTTTCATCTGCACCTGTTCCGGGCTTCCGGGAACGGGTACCTGAATTCTCTGCTGGAAGACTCGGAAGATCTGTATTATTATCTGTTATCCCGGCTCAGACGGGCTGATTTTCAGATACTTGGTCAGGTAGTGGACCACGAAATGGTTTTTATGAGTGCCCTGATGGACAGTTCGTTAGTGCAATGCAAGAAGGTACTTAACGTAATTCATAACCTGCTGAACCAGGCAGCAGAGCAAAAACAGAAAGGGGATGAGACGGATGACAGATAACTCCAGATTGCCGCAGGACATAAATGGTTTTCCACTGGAGCCGGTTCCGGAACCCGTCCGTTCCCGTTGGCCTGAACTCACACTGGTATGGGCAGGCTTTGTTCTGTGTACGACCAATTTTCTTACTGGAAGTTCAGTTTCTTATGGACTTGACCTTACCAGGTCTTTACTGGCACTGCTGGTGGGAAATACAATTCTGGCACTGATAGCGATTTCTCAGGGGCTTCTGGCCCAGAAAACGGGCTACTCGGTATCCTATCTGACCCGGTTCTGTTTCGGGAAAACGGGGGCGAAACTGATTTCGTTTCTTCTGGCCGTATCGTTTATCGGCTGGGCCGGGGTGGGTATCGGGCTGACCGCCGAAACGATCCGCCTGATGATTGATCTGCCGTTTCCGCTGATCAGCATTGTCTGTACCGTTCTCTTTGCCCTGACCGCCCTCTGGGGGTTCAAGGGCATGGCCAAGGTGTCGGCTGTTGGGATTCCCATTGTCCTGTTCATAACCTTTTTTGGACTTTACCAGATTCTTATTTCAAAAGGAATTACTATTTCTCAACTGTTTGCCACACCACCTTACGACGAAATTTCATTTGGGCAGGGGGTGTCAATCACGATCGGAAGCTGGATAGTGGGTGCCATTGCGGCCCCGGATATCCTGAGGTACTCTAGGAAGAAATCGGACGTATTTATCAGCATGATTGCTGCCTTTATGATACTGGGCACGCTTCAGATGGGTGCCGGCGCAGCCATGGGTCTGGTGGCCAGAACCTGGGATCTGCCTCTGATTTTGCAGTCTCTGGGCTTCGGTGTGCTGGGTCTTATCCTGCTTCTGTTTATCTCATGGTCTACAGCGGATAATAATTTCTACGCTGCCGGACTGGGATTATCGACTTTCATGGGAAAGAAGGCCCGGTTCTGGCCGACCCTGATCTGCGTGATTCTGGGAGGCCTGATGGCCACACTGGGCATATATTCTTACTTTGCCCAGTATCTGGTTCTGTTATCCATCGTGATCCCACCGATCGGGGGAATCATGATCGTGGATACCTGGATATTCCAAGGGAAAGTATTCCGGGAAGAGGTTCACGAGGGGATCAGCTGGAAAGCATTTGCAGCAATGACTCTGGGAATCCTGCTGGCGTTTTACATTCCGGTCTCTGTGCCGTTTCTGATCTCGATGCTACTGAGTGCAGTGATTTACTGGATCCTTAAATCAACGGGAACAAAAAAATAATTGCTGCCCGCGAAATGCGGGCAGTTTTTTTTGCAGGAATAATGAAACAGACACCGAATAAGGTAACATGGTAACCGGACTACATCTGGAGTATAGCCTTTTAATAGGGGGATGGTAATAAATAATT
>JAXGWN010000102.1:0-6361 GCA_040773285.1 Bacillota bacterium | reverse complement strand
TGGTGCCGATCTCAAAACGGACCGGGCTGCTATTAAAGGCATCAAAGTCAAAGGGCAGCAGACTGCAGGGAATGGTCCGGTATACGAACTCCGTACCGAAGGCATTTCCTTCCCGCAACAGATTTCTCCAGCCAAAATACCGGGGATCCCGGATAAACCCGGTCATTACCTGCCGGGCCCTGCCCCGCTGCCGGGACACGAATCCGGCTCCCTGGCTGGCTCCGGCGGAAACGCCGTTCACATACTGAAATTCCAGATTGCTGTCCAGAAAAGCATCCAGCACACCGGCGGTGAACACACCCCGCATGCCTCCTCCCTCCAGCACCAGTCCCCGTTTCATATGATTCTCACTTTCTCAGTACCGTTTCAGCAGTTTGAAGTTTCTCCCCGGCTTGATGAACACCGAAAAGGCATCCCGGGTCAGCCGGACCACCAGCCAGCCGGTCAGCCACACCGGAAGCCAGAGCCATGGAACCCACGGCACCATCAGGGGGGCGGCCCCCAGCAGGATGGCTGCCGGCAGATATCTCAGTTTTCTGCGGTTTCCGGTAAGGCAGACCAGAAGAACCGCGGCTGTCTCACTGTAGAGAAGCGCCGGAAGAAAGACGATTCCCGGGTACAGGGCACCGGGCAGCAGTTCCGGAAAGGCCAGGACAGCCGCAGGCAGAAGGCTCAGTCCCTCTCCCCAGGCAAACCCCAGACCCAGAGGGACATAGTAATTCCACTTTTCCCGGGACCTTCCGGTCAGAGCAAGAAGCAGACGGACAGCTGCCGCCAGGAGCGCCCCTCTCACCAGAGCCGGAACCAGCCACTGCCAGATGGTCTCAGGAAAGCCTGGCAGAAACAGAGTCAGAAAATACCAGGCACCCAGCAGGATTGCAGAAAAGCCCAGTCCGGCAGCCAGCCCCTGCACAAAAGGAGGATCCGGCACAAACTCCCGGATCCGGTAAAAAATAAACAGTCCGGGGGGAAGCAGCAGAAATCCGGCCAGCAGCACTGCCGTAGCCAGGGGATCCAGAATATCCAGAAAAACCACAACCTTCACGATAGGATGTATGTATACAGGCCCTCAGCAGCCGGTACGTCCAAGAAAATGTTCCACCAGGGCACAGGCCCCGGGGAAATGTGTCCCGCTGGCAGCTGCCGCCCCTTCGGAATAGGTCTGCTCCGGACGGTTCCGGCTCACCGTACTGTCATAAAGCACAAAGGGCACCGGCTCCCGGGTATGGGTGCGGATCCGCACCGGGGTAGGATGATCCGGAAGGATCAGCATCCGGTAGGGATGGCCTGAGCCGTCCAGCCAGCGGCACAGAGGCTCCACCACCTTCTGTTCAATCAGTTCAATGGACAGGACCTTCCCCGCCAGATCCCCCTGGTGGCCACATTCATCCGGAGCCTCCAGGTGCAGATACAGATAGTCGCTGCCGGAATCCAGGGCCTCCACGGCGGCCTGCATCTTCCCTGTAAAGTTGGTATGGATGGTTCCAGTGGCCCCCTCCACATCGATGGAGCGCATTCCGGCGGAAATTCCGATTCCCTTGATCAGGTCCACGGCGGAAATCACTGCTCCGTTCAGTCCATATTTATCCCGGAAACTGTCCAGCCGGGGCTTTCTGGCCATGCCCCAGAACCAGACTGAATTGGCAGGAGCAAGTCCCCTGCGGATCCTTTCCCGGTTCACCGGATGATCCGCAAGAATTTCCCGGGAGGCCTCCATCAGGTTCCGGAACATCTCCCCGCAGGGGCCCTCCGGAAGATATCCGTCCACCACCCGGCCGGAGATATCATGGGGCGGAGTCAGACTCACCTCACCGCAGCCGCCCTGCCAGACCAGCAGGTTCCGGTAACTGATCCCCGGATAAAACCGGATCTCTTCGGAGTTCAGTCTTTCTCCCAGGTCCCTCATCAGAATGGCGGACTCCTGTGTGCTGATCTCCCCGGCGCTGTAATCCAGCATGGTCCTCTGCCGGGGATCGGCCTCCCCGGACAGGGTCACCAGGTTGCACCGGAACGTGATATCCTCGTCCCCCAGAGCGATTCCCATGCTGACCGCCTCCAGAGAAGACCGTCCATTGTGGTAGCGGACCGGATCGTACCCGATAATGGCCAGATTGGCCACATCACTGCCGGGACTCATGGATTCTGGCACAGTGGTGACCAGTCCGATTTCCCCCCCGGCTGCCAGCCGGTCCAGAAAGGGAATTTGGGCGGCCTCCAGCGGAGTCTTCCCGTTCAGTTCCTCATAGGTTCCATCGGCCATTCCGTCGGTCAGTATCACGATATATTTCATGTTCTTCTCCTTGATGTGATCCCTTGTGCAAACACAATTCTTCCTACAAATATAGCATAACCCCGGTTGAATTGAAAATACTTAACCGGCCGGGGTTGTCCCTCCCGGGCCTATGTGTGATAATATCGGGGTGGAAATAACCGATGAGGAGGACAGACTCTTGACAGAAAAAATAAGAATGAACGTTCCCCTGGTGGAGATGGACGGAGATGAAATGACCCGGGTGCTGTGGCACTGGATCAAGGAAATCCTGATCGAACCATGGGTGGACCTGAAAACCGAATACTACGATCTGGGGCTGACCCGGCGGGACGAGACCGACGACCGGATCACCGTGGAGGCTGCTGAGGCCACCAAAAAGTACGGGGTGGCCGTCAAATGCGCCACCATTACCCCCAATGCCCAGCGGGTGGACGAGTACAAACTGAAGCACATGTGGAAGAGCCCCAACGGAACCATCCGGGCCATCCTGGACGGCACCGTCTTCCGGGTGCCCATCACGGTCAGTTCCATCGAGCCCTTTGTGCGGACCTGGAAAAAGCCCATCACCATTGCCCGTCATGCGTATGGGGACATCTATAAGAATGTGGAGCACATTGCCGAGGTTCCCGGAAAAGCGGAGCTGGTGGTCACCGACGAACTGGGCCGCCAGTCCCGTCAGACCAGCCATGATTTTGACGGTCCCGGCGTCATGATGGGAATGCACAACACGGACAAATCCATCCGCAGTTTTGCCCGGGCCTGCTTCAATTATGCTCTTGATCAGAAGGAGACCCTGTGGTTTG
Source organism: Bacillota bacterium (assembly GCA_040773285.1). Taxonomy (GTDB): domain Bacteria; phylum Bacillota; class TC1; order TC1; family UBA5767; genus JAXGWN01. The sequence goes on along the minus strand of JAXGWN010000102.1, from coordinate 3,286 downwards.
CCACCAAGGACACCATCTCCAAACAGTACGATCATACCTTCAAGGATATTTTTCAGGAAATCTTCGATTCCGAGTATGCAGAGCGGTTCCGGGAAGCCGGCATCGAATACTTCTACACCCTCATCGACGATGCCGTGGCCAGGATCATGCGCTGTGAGGGAGGAATCATCTGGGCCTGCAAGAACTACGACGGTGACGTGATGAGCGATATGATCGCCGCTGCCTTCGGTTCCCTGGCCATGATGACCTCCGTGCTGGTATCGCCGGACGGCCACTATGAATACGAGGCGGCCCACGGAACCGTGACCCGCCATTACTACAAATACCTGGAAGGGGAGGAAACCTCCACCAACCCCATGGCCACCATCTTTGCCTGGAGTGGCGCCCTGCGTAAGCGGGGTGAACTGGATTCCATACCGGAACTGGTCTCCTTCGCAGACCGTCTGGAGGCGGCCAGCCTCAGAACCATCGAGGAGGGCGTCATGACCAAAGACCTGGCGGGTCTCAGCAGCCTGCCGGAAAAGACTGTGGTGAACAGCCGGGAATTTCTGGAAGCCATCGCCAGCCGCATCTGATCAGAAACAGCAGCCCCCGGGCTGCTGTTATTTTCTGCCCGACAGGCAGCCTATCCTTTTTTTAGAAACCGGAATCTTTCCAGCCAGTGATTCAGCAGCGCGTCCGCACACCCCACTCCCCGCCGGACCCGGATGGCCTCCACCGGACAGTTGGTGCTGCAGGCACCGCATTCCATGCAGGCACCCCGGTCCCGGATCTGCACCTTCCCGGGGCCATCGGGAACGAACACACCGTGGGGACAGACCTCCAGGCACCGGCCGCAGCCGATACACCGGTCTTTATCCAGTTCCAGGGATATATCTTCTTCCAGATATCTCAGCACCGCGTCACCTCCAAAGGCCCAGGGCCCAGATCGCCAGGCCGGTGCATGTCCCCAGCAGCACCAGGGGAACCAGAATGCGGCCTTCCCTGCGGACCCCGGACAGGGAGGTGTAGGTGCTGCATCCGGTGAGTCCAAAGGCCAGCCAGACAGACAGTGCGGAATAGATCAGTAGAAGGCCCGCAAGGCAAAGGGATTCCCCGGGCAGCACAGCCACTGCGGCCGGCAGCATCAGAACCGCACAGGCCAGCCCGCCGGCACCGAAACTGCGGAAAGGAAGCAGCCGCTGCAGCAGGCTGAAGAGCACCAGTCCGGAACCCATGGCCAGGGGAACCACCAGGGAGGCACGGAGGCCCGTCCGGAGCCATTCCGGATTGCCGGCCAGCCAGTACCCCAGGGAAAAAACCAGACCGCCGGCCAGCCAGTATTTCAGATTGTTCTTTATTTCCACCGGGACCATCCGCAGTCGGTCCTTCCAGGGAAACTGCACTTTTCTCATGGCACCGTCCCCCCGGCAGTTCCCGTCCAGAAACCGGGGAAGATCCCATGCATCCACCGGCCCATAGATCACCTTCCATCCGGTGAGTCTCTGTACATGGTGAGCCTCCAGGGAAGAGGCTCCCAGCTGGGGGACAATGACCCTGCGGACCCCTGCCAGTTCCTCCACTCCGGATTTTTTCAGCATCCGGACCAGAGCCTTTCCGCTGAAGGACCCTTTTCCGGCAGCGCACCATACATTGATGCCTCCGGTGTCCAGCACCAGAAGAAAAGCGGATCTTCCCATCATGGCCCTTCGGACCCGGTCCACCGACCAGCGGTAATTGCCGGTGGCCAGCACCGGATCCTCCGGGCCCGGGCTGCCCAGCAGATAAAGCCCGGGAGGTATCTGCCAGCCATTTCTTCCCAGACCGGTAATGGCCCGGAGGGTTCCCAGTCTGTCCCTGAGACTCCATCTCCAGGTGAGAACCGGCAGTCCGCGCACGGGATCCTTCCGGATCAGATGCCGGACATGCCGGTCCGTCACCGCCACAGTATTCCCGCCGTCCAGCACATCGTTCAGTTCCATGCCTCCAAGACCGGAGACCTGTTCCTCCAGCACTCAGTCACAGTTTCTCTTTTTAAAAAACAACTGCACCCCCACCTCTCTCTGGAAGACGGTATGTTACAATGGGGAAAAACCAAGGAGAACCCAATGGATTCCATACACGCCGTCCACCGGCTTTATCTTATTGTCATCCTGCTGTTTCTTGGAGCCGCCCAGATCCTTCCCGATGCCCTGCTGGAAAGCATCACCGGTCAGATCCTGGTCTCCCAGCTGCTTCTGGTGCTGCTTCCGGTTCTTCTGTTCGTACGGACAAAGGGCCTTTCCCGGGACAGATGGTTTCCGCTGAACCGGGTCCGCAAAGAGGACTTTCTGTATATCCCGGCCATCACTGTGTGCCTTCTTCCGGTGGGCTCCTTTTTCAATGCCCTGGTTCTTTATATGCTGGGCAGAGGTGGAAACCCGCCGGCTGCTCCGGCTCTGGATATTTTTGCCCTGGACGGCCCCCTGTGGCTCAGCATCCTTCTGCTGACCCTGTTGCCCGGGCTTGTGGAGGAACTGTTCAGCCGGGGGGTCCTGCTGGGAGGATACCGGCCGGCAGGGCGGCTCAGTGCCATTTTCCTGTCTGCCCTTCTCTTTGCCCTGCTGCATCTTCATCCGGTGAATTTTTTCAGTCCCCTGCTGCTGGGACTGTTTTTCGGATGGCTGGTCACGGTCACCGGTAACATACTGACTGCCGTACTGGGTCACAGTCTGTTCAACCTTCTGGTTCTGTCCCTGCAGCTGTTTCTTCCCCGGAACTCCACCGCTGTGCCGGTGGTTGGCCCCGGGGACCTGGCGGCTGCCTTCCCCTCTGCCGCCTTTTTTGCCGGTCTGGGGATCCTTCTGTTCCTCCGTTACCGCCGCCGGTTCCCTCCCCTGGGAGAGTCCGGTCTGCAGGCGACCCGCACCCTGATCCGTCTGATCCGGGACAGTTTCTCCCTGCAACTGGCGGTGTCCCTGTATCTGCTGGTGATCCTTCTGCAGGCTCAGCGCTGAGGGTCTGATCCAGCCAGCTGAAGAGCCTCATCCAGGGAGGCCACACAGGCCTCCGGTCCGATCAGTTCCGGAAAGCCATAGCGTTCCAGTGTTCCCATGGTCCTTTCCCCGGTCCCGGACAGAATCAGGCGGGTATGGTGCCGCCGGCATATGGAGTACAGCCGGTGCGGGGCGCTGTACCCGGTGGCATCAATAAAGGGGACCCGGTCCATCTTCAGGATCAGGGTTCTGGGATACTGCTCCAGGGTCCCCAGTTCCCTGAGAAACTTGTCGGCCACCCCGAAGAAAAAGGGGCCGTTGATCTCATAGAC
>JAXGWN010000101.1:0-6404 GCA_040773285.1 Bacillota bacterium | reverse complement strand
GATGGGATGGCAGCACATAGTTGTACGGGGAGATCCGCACCCCATCCGTGGGGTGGACCATGGCCGACAGGCCGGACAGGTCGGAGGCCATCAGCAGCTGGACCGCCTGGGTGGCCCTGGCGGTCAGTACCGCCGGCTGGAGAAAGGCCGGATTCATGGCCCGGGCCAGCAGAACGGAAAATTCCGCCCGGGTCACCGGCGCCCCCGGCCGGAAGGTCCCGTCCGGAAAGCCTCCAATAACAAAGCCTTCCTGCAGCGCCCCGATGGCGCCGGCCGCCCAGTGTCCCCCCGGAACATCCGGAAAGCCCCCTGTGGGACCTCCTGTCCCCGGAGTAAAGGCAGAGGAAAGAACCACCGCTGCCTCGGCCCGGGTCAGAGTCCTGGCCGGACGGAAGGTGCCATCGGGATAGCCGTTCATGAGCCCGGCCGCGGATACCGCCCCGATGGCCCCGGCTGCCCAGTGGGTTCCGGGCACATCGGAAAAGGCCGCTGTATCAGGAGCCAGTCCCTGCCAGGAGGCCACAATGGAGGCTGCCTGGGCCCGGGTCAGGGGTCCCCCCGGCTGGAAGGTCCCGTCCGGGAAGCCCCCGATCAGGTTCTGTCCGGACAGATACCCGATGGCCTCACCGGCCCAGTGGGAGACCCCCACATCGGGAAAGGACGCCCCCAGGGCAGGGGATACCGGCAGCAGGAGAAGTGAAAGAATCAGGAGCACAGATACTCTTTTCATGAAATCCCTCCTTTGGTAAACAAAGTATACCACAGGACCCGGAAAATAAAAAAACCGCTGCCAGGCAGCGGTTTCATGGGCATCCCTGTGCTTGGAGCATCAGGAGACGGATATTCTTTCTTTTTCAAACAGTTTCACCGCCAGGGGAAGGACTTCTCCCATGGGATGGCGGATCAGGAGGCCGGCTCTGCGGTCCAGCGGGGTCTCATCCCGGTTCATAAATACCAGATGGCTTCCCCGGAAATACTTCACCAGTCCCCGGGCCGGGTTCACCGCCAGGGAGGTCCCTCCCACCAGCAGCATATCGCAGTTGCGGACCGTGCGGACCGCCGCTTTCAGGGGGTCCTTCTCCAGGGCTTCCCCATACAGCACCGTGTCCGGCCGCACCAGTCCCCCGCAGTCCAGACAGCGGGGCACCGCCTGCCGGTCTTTCAGCAGATGGGACAGTTCGTGGGGCTTTCCACAGACAGTGCAGTGGTTGCGCCACATGGAGCCATGCATCTCGTACACGTTCCGGGAACCGGCCTGCTGGTGCAGCCCGTCAATGTTCTGGGTGATCACCAGGGTGAGAAGACCCAGTTCCTCCAGTCTGGCCAGGGCCAGATGGGCCGGATTGGGTCTGGCCTCCGGATGGACCAGTTTCCCCAGATAATAGGAAAAATGCAGATCCGGACGCTTTTCCAGAAACTCCCGGCTCAGCAGCTGGGCCCCGGAATAGAAAGTTCCAGTGTCCTCATGGTAGAGGCCCCGGGCCGAACGGTAGTCGGGAATCCCGGACTCCGTGCTGACTCCTGCCCCTCCCAGAAACACCAGATCCCTGGCGGTCAGCAGCCGGTCTGCCAGGGCCCGGGCATCTTCTATAGGGGTCCCCATTACAGTTCCTCCAGCCGGGAGAAAACTCCCGCTGACACCCCAGAGGGCTGCCAGGGGGCCCTCAGCACCGCCACGAATTCCCGGGCCTCATCCAGCACAAAGACTCCCACCTCCGCCGGCTGCCCCAGAACCCGGATCACCAGTTCCTGGGCCCTGCGTTCATCCCCGGGAATCACCGTCTCAAATCCGGCCATCCCTGCGGTGCAGGATACGTCAAAGCGGATCACCAGATCCCTGCGGATCCCATACCGGTTATCCTCCAGATATACAGAAGAGGAAATGTCCGGTTCCGGACAATCCTTCAACAGTGATTTTACCGATCCGTCCCCGATCACCAGCATGGCCAGCCGGGGCCCCTCTTTTCCCTCCAGCACCACCGGATGCATGCTGTTCACCGGGTATTCCCCCTGCCGGGGAAACAGATTCAGAGCCATCTGCCGCAGCAGTTCCCGGGATCCCTTACTGTGCTCCATTGACATATTCCTCCACTGCCTCTTTGGCCAGCTGGTCTGCCCGTTCGTTCAGGGGATCCCCGCTGTGGGCCTTCACCTTCACAAAGGACAGTACCATCTCCCGGGCCGCCTCCGTCATAAACCGGTGGTAAGCCACGGTATGGACGTTGTTTCTTTTCCAGGTTCCCTCCGCCCAGGAGATAAGCCCCTGGTAATCCACATGAATCCGCAGCCGGCGGATACCCCGGGCCCGGGCCAGCCGCACTGCCTCCACGGCCCCCAGCATTTCCCCAGCCACGTTTCTCAGAAGGGCCGCATCCGGCTTGTCTCCGGTACCCTTTTTCTCCTCTACAATGCTTCCCTCCCGGGCCAGCACGATACCAAATCCATAGGCTCCTGTCCCAGGGGTGAAACTGCCGTCCACATAAGCATCCCACACCGGTTCCCGGGACTCCTTCTCCGAAAGAGTTTCCGGACGGACTGTCAGACCGGCCGCTCCGGGTCCCCGGGGATCCTCCGGCAGCCAGGGATAGCGTTCAGCCATATCTGCGGGAGACTCTCCAAGAGCGGCGGAAAGCCAGTCCAGAGCCTCCGGCAGGGTGACAAACCCCCGGAACATGGCTCCCGGGGCTCCATGGACCGCTTTGCGGCAGTCATCCCAGCATGTATATATTTCCGGAGTCCGGCCGTTTCCCCTGGCCACTCCGTAGAACTTCTTTTTCTCTGCCATGACTCCTCCTTGCTGCTGAAAAACAGGACGCCGCAGATCAGGGAAAACCCTGATTTGCGGCGTCTGTCTGGTGCAGGGAATGGGACTTGAACCCACACGCCCATACGGGCACTAGACCCTCAATCTAGCCTGTCTGCCAATTCCAGCATCCCTGCATCCCGAGGGTTATGGCCGGAGCGATCCGGCCACGTATATTAGTATACCCGGATTCCGGTGAATTTCCAAGAAAAAATTGCGGGCCCCGGAAAAATCTCCGGGGCCGGGTTTCAGGTTCTCTGGCCTTCCAGCGCCGCCGATACCGCCAGGGCAAATTCCACTGCCGATCCGGGCCCGTCAGCCGTGATCAGGAGGCCATCGGTCACCACCGGTTCCTCCTGGTACAGGGCACCGGCCCGATTCAGTTCCTCTTTTCCGTCAGGAAATACCGTGGCCCTGCGTCCGGAAAGAAGACCGGCCCTGGCCAGAATCACCGGAGCGATGCAGATGGCAGCGGTCACCTTCCCCGACTCCAGCATGGTCCCGGCAATCTGGTGGGCCACCGGGTTGTCGAAATAGGCTTCCGCACCCCCGCCCCCCACAAAAATAATGGCATCGGACAGATCCGGGTTCTGCCGGTACAGGTCCTCCTCCAGCAGAAACTCTCCACCCCGGGTTCCCCGGCTGAGGCCGGTGGGATGTCCGGTCACCTTGACCCGGTGACCCTTTTCCTCCAATACACGCCTGGTCTCAAACAGTTCCTCATCCCGGAACCGGTCCGGGGCAATTACCATCAGGATTTCAGCCATTTTCTTCACCTCCGGTTCAATAGAGACTGCGGATCATCCAGGCTTCCCGCCCGGCGGCCGCCGCCAGCACAATCAGGGAAAGAACGATTCCGGCCACCTCCTGCCGGGTCAGTTTCCCCCGCTCCAGCCGGGAAACCGGCCGGGAGGGGGTCCTCAGCCCCGGGGACATGTGGAGGGCCATCCGCCAGGTGCTGACCGCGAAAAGGGCTCCTGCCCCCAGCTCCCAGACACCGCTGCGGGAAAACACGTGGAGTCCTGGGGGCAGGGGACTTCCCCCAGCCCCGAAAGATCCGGTACCCAGCAAAAGTCCATACAGGATCATCCAGGCCAGCACCACCAGGGAGCCATACCCGAATTCCCGGATCCTCAGGATCAGGTTGGCCAGAAGAATCGCCAGAAAGGAAACCAGATTCACCAGAAAAATCCGGCCGGCCTCCCCCAGGAGAGTCCCGGCGTATCCGGGAATCAGAAGATGAGTCCCCGGCAGCCGGACGGAACCCGGGGGCAGGAGGTGAAAGGCCAGAAACCAGGCGGCTGCCATCAGGAAAAGGCCCGTCAGATACAGTTTTGCCCAGCGTTTCCACAGGGGAATTTCCATGGTTCCCACCTCAGATCCGGTATACCCGGGCAGGCCGGTCAAGAAGCCGGATCAGGATCCGGCCGGATACCAGAAGATTCATCAGGATCACCAGAAGACCGGTGGCCCACAGATCCGGGGCCGCCGCCCACAGGGCCCCTGCCGACAGGGGAATTCCCAGTCCGTACCGGATAAAACCGGGCACCGCCACCAGAATTACCGGCAGGGGTATAAGACGCAGCAGCATTTCCAGGATCAGGGGTGTCCGGGAGGAATACCGGTGTTCCCGGACCCTTTCCGGCACCCCCAGAAAGACCCTCACCATCCGGACCAGCCACAGCAGGGGAAGGATGGCCGCCAGTTTCCAGACAATGCCCCCCAGATACCAGGGAAACACGCTTTTTCCCTCCAGCTGACGCATCAGGGAGTCCATCAGCAGAGGGTAGACCACGGGGGAATAAAGAATATGGTTCACCGGACCGCTGACCAGAACGGCCAGGCTATCCTCCGGCTCCACCCGGATCCCGGTCCAGGCCCCCTGGAAAGAGCCTTTCTGGAAGGCCTGGGTTCCCCGGGCTCCCTCCAGATACCAGCCGGTTCCATAGCCGTCCCGGCTGCCCCGGGGCCTGGAAAACAGACGGCTCCGTTCTTCCGGGGATATTTTTTCCCCTCCGCTTAAGGCGGACAGATAGCGGCCCACGTCCGTGGGGGACGCCTTGATGCCGGCGGAATACTGACGCCAGGGGGGCAGGGTTTCCCGGTGGGGCACCGGCCAGCCAAACAGACTGATGTGTCCGTCCAGTTCCCCGCCTCCGGTCATCACAGTGGTATTGTTCATCCCCAGAGGAGAAAAGACCTCCCGGTCCATCCAGGCACCATACTCTTCATGGCTCACCTCCTGAATCATAAGGGCCAGCAGTCCGTAGTTCATTTCAAAGGGCATAAACCGCTCCCCGGGATCCGCCAGAAACCTGCCCCACCGGAGGGCCACCAGGGAAGCGGCAGGCCCCTGATCCTCCCCGGGCCAGGGGAGTGTCCGGAAACTGAGTCCCGAGCGGTGCCCCAGCAGATGATCAACACTCAGCTGCCGGTCCCGGCCACTGTCCGGTTCCACCCGGATCCATGGCACGTATTCCCGGTAGCCGGCAGCAGTATCCACTATTCCCTGACCGGACAGCCGGAGTACCCCCAGAGCCGTCAGGCTGTGGGAAATCTCCCCCAGCCAAAGATCCTCTCCCGGGCCGGCATCCGCTCCGGAGCAGATCATCACCGGTGCGCCCCCGTCTTCGGCGATCATTACGGTCAGTTCAGGGATTCCCCAGAACAGCCTCCAGCGGTCCAGCTCCGACCGGATCTCCTCCTGGTCCTCCGGTGTAATAGCCAGCGCAGGGGACAGACCCGTCCCCAGACCGATCATAAGCCCCAGCAGTATTGCCATGAACTTCATCCCGCTACCCCCTCCCTTTCCTCTATACTACCGGTTAACCGGCCGGAAGAAAAGGAAAAACCTGCCGGATGGCAGGTCAGCGGAGAACGGAATCCTTATCCTGGCAAAGCTTGCAGTAGGGAGGTGCCACCTCCATCCAGTTTTCATCATCGGTTTTCCCGGCGGTCAGATAGTCCCTGATCACCAGGCCATCCTTCATCTGAATCACCCGGTCCGACTTGGCAGCAATGTGGTCGTTGTGGGTCACCACCAGAAAAGCAGTGTTCAGCTGCCGGTTAATATCCCGCATCAGGGAATACACCGCCTCAGTGGTCTCCGAGTCCAGATTTCCGGTGGGTTCATCCGCCAGTACCATCATGGGCTCATTGATCAGGGAGCGGGCAATGGCCACCCGCTGCTGCTGGCCCCCGGACAGTTCCGTGGCCATTCTGCCGGACAGACCCTTCAGCCCCACCAGATCCAGCAGTTCCTCCGCCCGCTTTTCCCTTTCCCGGCCGGTGCGTCCCGAACTGATCCAGGTGGGGATGAGGATATTTTCCATCACGGTAAACTCCGGCAGAAGGTGGTGAAACTGAAAGATAAATCCCAGATTCCGGTTGCGGAACCGGGCCAGCTCCTGCTCCCCCATGGCGGTGACCTCCTGGCCGTCGAAATACAGCTTTCCTGCACTGGGCACATCCAGGGCTCCCAGTATATTGAGGAGAGTGGTTTTCCCGGAACCGGAAAACCCGATGAGACTGGCAAAGTCCCCCGGGGCAAATCCCAGGGTAACCCCCTTCAGGGCTTTGGTTTTCACCACGGTTCCATATT
>JAXGWN010000100.1:0-6454 GCA_040773285.1 Bacillota bacterium | reverse complement strand
TCCAGCCTATGATGACGGACATGTGCGCCGGCCAACTGTAGCGCCTCCTCATATTCTGAAAAGGCCGGTGCCGTCACCAGAGCCACCGGAGGACTGACCGCCAGAGCCAGCCTGAAAATCAGGTCCGCTGCGCCGTTTCCGCAATAGAAATGCTCTTTCGGAATCCCATGGTGCACAGACAGTGCCTCCCTCAGTTCGCGGCAGAAGGGATCCGGGTATGCACAGTACTGATCCATGTTGTCCACAATAGCCCTGCAAACCTCCTCCGGCATCCCCAGAAAATTCGTATTGGCGGAAAAATCCAGCAGCCTTTTCCCCTCCGGCAGACTCCGTCTCCGGTAGATATCGCCTCCATGGGCACCTTCGATCACAGTCCCACCACCTTCCAGCGGATCAGGGACAGAACAGCAAGTCCCAAAAACGAAGTTACCATCATCAGACGCCCGGCATGGACAATATCCTCAGGGACCGCCGGCCGCAGCGGGTCTCCGATGGTGGGTTTGCTGACAACCCGGCCGAAATAACTGGCATCTCCCCCAAGACGGATATTGAGTGCGCCGGCAGCCACTGCCTCACTGCGCCCGGAATTGGGGCTGGCATGGTTCTTCCGGTCCCTGCGGTAAACCCTTACCGCCCCTCCGGCATCCAGGCCCAAAGAAGCACTGGCCAGTATCATCAGGGCAGAAGCTATCCTGGCCGGAACGTAGTTCAGCATATCGTCCAGACGGGCCGCGAACCGGCCGAAGAACAGATATTTTTCATTTTTATATCCTATCATGGAGTCCAGAGTGTTCACCGCTTTATAGAACATACCCAGGGGCGCTCCCCCGATCATCATGAAAAACAAAGGGGCGATCACTCCGTCCGTGGTGTTTTCTGCCACCGTCTCCACCACCGCCCGGCTTATGGCCTCCTCTTCCATGGTCTGGGTGTCCCGCCCCACAATCCAGGACAGATATTTTCTGGCCGCCGGAAGATCTCCCTTCAGTAAGGACCGGAACACCCGGTGGCTTTCATCCCGCAGACTACGGGTGGCCAGGATCTGTGCGCAAAGAACCGTTTCCCCGGCCAGGGCAGCCCAGGGGTGAATCCGGGCCAAACCAGCCAGCACCAGCCAGGTGAGACCGGAAGAAACACCTGCTACCACCGCAGTCAGAATCAAGCCGCCGGCAAAGGGATGTCCGGGCAGGAGACGCCTCAGCAGAGACTCCCCACGGCTGATCATCCACCCGATTAACCGTATGGGATGAGGAAACCCCTGGGGGTCCCCCACTATCATGTCCAGCAGCCAGGCAGCCGCCAGAATACCTGCAATCCTCATTTGATTATTCTCCTTCCAGGGCCACGATGTCCACGGCCGCACCGGCCGCGGGGTCAAACCGGAACCGGTAGCCGGCTCCGTTGCCGGCCTGCCAATGATAAAACGGTTTCTGCGGCCGGGAGAATCCACCCAGTATTGCCATAATGGATCCTCCATGACAGATCACCGTCAGACTGCTGTCCTCCCGGGAGGTTTCCGCCAGTTGCCTGAATGCACTGCAGACCCGGATCCGGAAATCAGCCGGATCCTCTCCCTGTGGAAAAGGATCCGTCCCTTCCGAAGCCAGCCAGGCCACGTAACGGGGATCCGTTTCCAGTTCCATATGGTTGTGGCCTTCAAACAGGCCAAAATCACATTCCCTCAGATCCGGAAGAATTTCAGGTGTGCGTCCGGGGTAGAGAATACCGGCAGTCTGAATACAGCGGAGCATCGGGCTGCTGACCAGCCGGTCCGGGCCCGTAGGCTCCCGGTACAGGCCGGCCTCCATCCGTTTTTTCAGTTCCCGGATTCCTTCCTCAGACAGAGCCTGATCGGTGCTGCCTATATACCGCTTTTCCAGGTTTCCGGCAGTCTTCCCGTGCCGGATCAGGGTCACCTGGATATTCACCGGATCACCACCGGAATCCCGCAGACCATCCGTTCCACCCGCCGGGCGTCTGCCGCCAGACGACATGCTGCCCGGCCCACTTCTTCCCGGTACTGCCTTCCCTCAGGATCCGCCGGCACCACTCCGCAGCCCACTTCATCGCAGACCACCACATCCAGCTGTCCCAGCGGAAGAGCGGACAGTGCCGTTTCCACTTCCAAAGGTTCCCCCATAAGACGTTCCACCAGATGATTCAGTTTGTAAAGCACCCGATATTCCGCCAGCCGGTCCGGATCATCGGAATCCCCCCGGAAAATCTCCTCCGGGCGGTATCCCAGATCCAGCACCCGCCTGTATTTCCCGGTCCCCAGTCCTCCGGTAATAAAAATCATATGAGTCCTCCTGTCACTGCACCTGTCAGAATCAGCAGTTCCGATACGGTGATTCCAAATCCCAGCAGATCACCGGTCAGTCCTCCGAAACTGCGGATGCACATACGGCGAAAGAAGTATCCTCCTGCAATCAGAAGGAGGGCGCTTACCAGGGTTCCTGCCGGCGAGAGCACGGCCATCCGGATCAGTGTGGCCAGAACATACATGACCGACGCAATCCGAAGAACCTGGCGGTTTGACTGATCCCCGAAAAACCGGGCCAGGCCGTCCTCCCGGGCATAGGGCATCCAGGACATGGCCAATACCGCCAGTGCCCGGCTCATGACGAATCCTCCCAGCCAGACACCCACAGCAGCCGGACGGGAAAGCAACTGGTGCACCAGCCCCATAATCAGCACATAATAGCCCCCCATAAACATAACCCCAAAGGCTCCCACATGGGGGTCTTTCAGTATTTCCAGCCTCCTGCTGCGGTCCTGGTTGGAGGAAAGGGCATCACAGGTATCCAAAAAACCATCCAGATGGATTCCTCCGGTCACCACCAGGGGGATCAGTACCAGACCTGCAGTCAGAAGTACTGATTCCATTCCGGTCCGGTATCCCACAAGCAGCCATAAACGGACTGCCCCTGCCACCAGGAGGCCCAGCAGAGGAAATACAGTCATCACATGACGCATACTGGTCTTCCCCCAGTCCAGCTGGGGAACCGGCAAACTGGTGTACATGGAAATAGCCAGGATCATGCTGTTAAAAAAAATTCTCATACACCCTTTTCTCCCTTCAGCAGCAGGGGAATCCCGCAAACCACTTCCTCCACCCGGTCCGCCCGGTCTGCCAGCCAGCAGTTCAGCCGGTTCAGAACCCGGATATATTCCAGGGTTTCCGGGTTATACCGGTCCCCGTCCAGGCTTACCTCATTGGAAACCACCACCAGATGCTTAATATTGGGCAGGCCTTCCAGATGCATGAGCCCCCGGCGTATCCTGTCCTCACAACCCGGTGCATCTCCTCCGAACATCTCATTGGCCAGGAGATTCCCCAGACACTCCAGGAGGATCACCTGTGTGTCCTTCTGTGGGTCCAGGTAGGACAGTTCCCGGTAACAGTCCACACTTTCGAAGCCTTTTTCACTTCTCATAGCCCGGTGTCTGACAATTCTCTTTTCCGCCTCCGCCCCGAAGGGTTCCATGGTGGCCACGTAAAGCCTTTTCCCGGGGAAACCACAGGCCAGGTCCTCGGCCCGGGCAGATTTTCCGCTGGCGCCCCCACCCAGCACCAGGATCAGCATCCCTGGCACCTCTTCCTCCAGGCAAGACAGGCCTCCAGAAACCGACGGCCTGTCTCCGGTTTGCCGGCCAGATACAGGTGAGGGTATCCTGCCACCAGGGAATCCCCGGCGTGAATGCAGAGCCGGCTTTGATGGCTTTCTCCGGCACGGAAGTCCTGTCCGTTATTGCTGCTGTCAGAAAAATGGAATTCATGACCCCGGAGCGTCTCCCCTCTTCTGCACAGAACATTGTCCGTAAGGGCGCTCAACTCCACATATCCGAAGCGGTTCAGCCGGCCGGTCATGAAACTTTTCCCGGAAAGAACTCCCGCCATGGGGTACGGCACTCCATCCCGCCCGGCCATGGTCTCCAAAAGCACCATAAAGCCACCACACTCTGCCAGCAGAGGAATCCCCTGAGCTGCCTTTTTTCTCAGATCCTCCAAAAACCCCCTGTTCTCTGCCAGCTGACCGGCATATTCCTCCGGATAACCGCCACCCAGAATCAGTCCGTCCAGGTTCCCGGGTAAGGCAGAATCCTGCAACGGTGAGAATTCCACCAGTTCTGCTCCCAGCGCTTCCAGCATCTCCAGGGTATCCTGGTAATAGAAGCAGAATGCCCGGTCCCTGGCCACCCCGATCCGCACAAAGGAAGGGCGCTGCGTTTTTTCCCACAAAACAGGCCAGGAAAGTTCCCCGGCCTGTCCGGCCAGCCGGACCAGACCTTTCAGGTCGATGCAATCAAGAGCTGCCTCTTTAAGAATTCTGATCTTATTCTCCATATCCCGCACCTCATCGGCTGTCAGAAGGCCCAGGTGCCGGCTGCTGATCTCCGCCCCCGGCAGCCGGGGAAGGAATCCATACACAGGAAGCCCCAGTTCTCTTTCAATAACTTCTTTCAGCCCGCTATAGCGGTCCCGGGAGCACTGATTCAGGAGCACACCGGAGATGGTGTTCTCCCCCTGATCCCGGAATCCCCGGATCAGGGCCACTGCAGAATAATTGAGGCTGCCCACGTTCACCACCAGAACCGTTGGCGTTCCGGTGAACCGGGCCACATGATTGGAGGAATACTCATCGCTGTCCGGGTACTTCCCGTCGAACAGCCCCATAACTCCCTCCAGAACTGCCAGGTCGCTATGCTCTGCCTGTCTTCCCAGAACAAACCGGGCAGTGTCCCCACCCCCCATGAATAGATCCAGATTCCGGGAAGGAACTCCAACCACCCGGGAATGAAACATGGGATCGATGTAGTCGGGGCCGCATTTAAAGGCACATACTCTGGTACCCATGGCCCGGAGTCCTGCCAGCACGGCGCAGGTCATTGTGGTCTTCCCGGTGCTGCTGGCCGTCCCTGCCAGCAGCACCCGGGGATAAACTGTCCTTTTCATTCCGGTCTCCCCTCCAATGCAAAAAAGCAGCGCCATGCGCTGCCCTGATTCTCCGGTTCATGCGGGCCTGAAAAGATCCGCCTGATCCAAATGATTCTGTGTCCGCGCAGAACTTTGGAACAGCCGGGGCAGGCTTTCTGGCTTCACATCATCACAGGCACCCATCTTCCCGGTGGAATATCCACCAGTGATATGCGGGGCTGCTCCGTTTCACAGCAACGGGATTGCGCGGGAATCTCACCCGACTTTCCTTTTACACAGTCCGTCCGGACTGTGCACCCTGACCGTATATGTTTCTTTTTTTGATTATATTACCGGAGAAGCCCTATGGCAATTGTGCAAAGTCACAAGATCTCCGAAAGCAAGATGCATTTTCCCGTGGGAAGCGAAAAGGAAATGGAAAAGCCCCGCTTTGCGGGGCCCTTTCCTACTCCAGGCCAGCCAGGGTCCGGTATTTTTTGTATTTCTCTTTCGCAGCCTGATCGGCCAGCTGGAACAGTTCCTCCGCCACCTCAGGGAAGGACTTCTGCAAAGAGGTGTAGCGGACCTCACCCTTCAGGAATTCTTTGAAGTCCATTGTGGGTTCCTTGGAGTCCAGAACGAAGGGGTTCTTCCCTTCGGCAGCCAGCAGCGGGTTGTAGCGGTACATATGCCAGTAACCGGCCTCCACTGCCTCTTTGGTGCGGTTCTGGGTGGTTCCCATCCCGGCCTTGATCCCGTGATTGATGCAGGGAGCATAAGCGATGATCAGGGAAGGACCCGGATAGGCTTCCGCCTCGGTTACCGCTTTCAGAAACTGGGTCTTGCTGGCACCCATGGCTACCTGAGCAACATATACATGCCCATAGGTAGTCTGCATCAGGCCCAGATCCTTTTTGCCCACCCGTTTTCCGGACGCAGCAAATTTGGCCACAGCTGCCGTGGGTGTCGCCTTGGAAGACTGTCCCCCGGTGTTGGAATACACTTCGGTATCAAAGACCAGAACGTTAACATTCTCTCCGGAGGCCAAAACATGGTCCAGGCCGCCGTAGCCGATGTCGTAGGCCCAGCCGTCTCCCCCCACGATCCACATGGATTTCTTCACCAGCAGATCCTGACGTTCCAAAATGGCCTCCACCAGTTCCCGGGACCGTCCGCTGACCGCTTCCGGATCAAAACTGGCGAGAACGGCCTGTTTGGCCGCCTTGGAGCCTCCGGCATCCTCCATGTTTTCCAGCCAGAAGGACGCTGCCTCCCGGATCCCTTCAGGAATGTCCAGGTCCAGAAGTTCCCTGGCCTGAACGGCCAGGTGCTGACGCTGCTGTTTTACCGCCAGAGCCATCCCATATCCATACTCAGCGTTGTCCTCGAACAGGGAATTCCCCCAGGCGGGACCATATCCGTTTTTGTCCTGACAGTATGGCGTCGAAGGTGCGGAGGCTCCCCAGATGGACGAGCAGCCGGTGGCATTGGCAATGATCATCCGGTCACCGTACAACTGGGTGATCACCTTGGCGT
>JAXGWN010000099.1:0-6470 GCA_040773285.1 Bacillota bacterium | reverse complement strand
TCAGTCCCAGGGCTGCGGCCAGCCGGCGGCTCATTTCCGCCACCCGGACAGAATGCCCCCGTTCCCGGGGACTCTTTTCAAACAGGGACTCCAGAACCGTTTCGATCATCCGGCTGCGGATTCCGCTTTTCTCAAACATCTTGATCCGGTACATTTCGTCTTCCGCCCGGCGGAAAACGCTGCCGATATCCTCTTCCATACTGGTTCTGGTTTCCGACCCGAAGGAAACGGAAACCGCAATGTTTTCCACCTTCCTTCCCTCCAGATCATCCCGGATTCTCTGAATCAGTTTTTCCGCGGCCCGGGACGTGCTGCGGGGCAGAAGAATCATGAACTCGTCGCCTCCGGTCCGGGCAACAATGTCCCCCTCCCGGCACTGCTTCAGGAACACCTCGGATACCGTGGACAGCAGCCGGTCCCCGGCACTGTGACCAAAGGCATCGTTGGTGAGTTTCAGTCCGTTGACATCCCCCATGATAATGGTCAGGGGAAGATTCGTGGCATGATCCAGACGCCGCAGGGCCTGCTCGAAATAGCGGCGGTTGTAGAGCCCGGTCAGCTGATCGTGGTAACTGAGATATTCGATCTGCTGCCGTTCCTGGAACTTTTCGGTAAAGTCCCGGAAGACTGCCACCATCCCCAGGATGACCCCATCCCCGCCCCGTACGGGAGACAGGGTGTACTCGACCCGGGTCTCAATTCCATCCCGGCTGATCAGTATTGGATTCCCCGTGGAGCGCCTCAGAAGCCCTCCGGACAGCACAGGTCCTGAAGGATCCTCCTCCGGACGGTCCGCATCAGCATCCTGCAGCTGCACAACCTCAAAAAATGGCTGGCCCACCGCATCCTCCCGGGTCCACCCGGTGAGATTTTCCGCCACCGCATTGATCAGTTCCACCCTGCCCTGACGGTCCGTGGTGATAATGGCCTCTCCCACGGAAAGGAGTGTGGTTTTCAGGTTTTCCCACAGCAGGGTAAGCCGTTCCCGGGTTTCCTTCTGATCGGAAATATCCAGTCCCACCCCCGTATAGTACTGCTGTCCGTTCATCTCCAGGGGGCCCGCCATGATCAGCATGGGGATCATCCGACCGGCCCGGCCGGGCAACTGAATTTCCCCCTGGAAGGGTGCGTTTGTCTCCACGTGTCCGGCCAGTGACCGGAAGGATTCCCCACTGTCCCCCTCCTTATCCAGGAACCAGTCCTGCAGGGGGATGCTGCGGATATCCTGTGCGGTATATCCGGTTATTTCCTCCAGACGGCGGTTCCAGCGGACCATATGGGCGGATCCGTCCAGCAGAAACACCATTCCGGGAAGATTCCTGAAAAGCCCTTCGGTCAGAGCCTTCTCTTCTTCCAGAGCCCGGATGGTCTCCTTTTCCTGGCTGACATCCCTGAACTTCCATACCCGGCCCCGGATGGTTTCCCCTTCGGTCAGGGGAAGACTCTCATACTCAATGGACCGGTTCTCCCGGGTCTCCAGGGAGCCCATGAAGATCTGTTGCGTATCATAGGACACATTCATATTCCGGAACAGTTCGTAGGGATTTTCCAGCCGGCTCAAAATGGAATTCCAGACATCCAGACTGTCCATTCCCTCCAGACCCTGTGACGGATCCTCCGGATACTGCCACATCTCCCGGAACCGGCTGTTTCCGTAAGTAATCTCCCGGTTCTGTCCGGTCACCAGAAATCCGTCTCCTGAGGATTCCAGAATCGCCTGCAGTTCCCCGGCCTTCCGGCTGAAACCGGAGGCGGTCATTTCCTGAATCTTTCCGGTAATCTCCCGGATTTCCGGATTGATGAACCGGCGGGTGCTGTCCTTTGGCCGGTGCCCCCCCATGATGGTCTCCACCCCTTCCACCAGTTCCTTCAGAGGCTCAACAAAGCGGTTCATCAGTACGGAACGGATCAGAAGGAAAATGATCAGCAGGAGCACCAGTCCGGTGATCAGCACCCTCAGTACCGTCAGGACAATGGGGGTCAGCACCTCCCGGCATTCCACAGTGGATACCACAGTCCAGCCGGTCCCCGGAATCTGCTGGTAGAAGGCCATCCGCTCCGGCTGGCCGGCCTCCCTGATCCGCAGATTTCCCTGGGATCCCTGGAGCCTTGCCGCCCAGGACACCGTCTGCCCGGTCAGGCTCCGGTCCCGGTGAATCCGTATGGTTCCCTGCCCGTCCAGCAGAAATGCCTCCTGGGAATAATACCGGCTGTCCTGGTCCAGCAGCAGCGCGATCCCCGTGGTCCGGACCCGGGCCAGAAGATTTCCGCTGCGGCTTCCTGTGTCATCCAAAAGGGGAGCCGCCTGAATCATGGTCAGGGTTCCGTCCGGATCCGGTATCATCCGGGCCCCGGACTCAAGAGCCGAAGCACTGATGTCCCGGTACCACTGCCCGGTCTCCTCATCCGGGTACATCCGGACACCACTGCTGCTGATCACAAGCCCGGATTCATATACAGCAGCCAGTTCAATAACGTCCTCCCGGTTCCTGACATGATTCAGAAACCGCAGGGCAATGTGTTTTCTTCTTTCCCCATCCCGGATATCTCCGGAATAGATCTCGGGGTCCTGGGCCAGAACCTGCAGAAGCTCCGTGGTCTGCTGCAGGTGATCCTCCATGGATATACTGAGGAAATGGGTCGTGGTCTCCAGGGAGTCTTCTATGGCATCCACCCGGGCCGGAAAGATACTGGTGGCCACAAGAATGGCGCTCAGCAGCGTAATAAGCCCGGCTATGGAGATTCCCCACAGCCAG
Source organism: Bacillota bacterium (assembly GCA_040773285.1). Lineage (GTDB taxonomy): Bacteria > Bacillota > TC1 > TC1 > UBA5767 > JAXGWN01. Next base: position 3,714 of record JAXGWN010000099.1, on the reverse strand, counting down.
GCTTCCCTCCGTATGGTAAGTGTCTTCCCTGTTGCCATGGGAACACCTTCCTCCCGGGTTCTTCTCATCAGTCCTTAACGGGCTGCCAGCCTCAGTATTTTTTCCACATCGGCGGACAGCAGCTTTTTCAGGTTCCCCAGCGGCATGGCATCCTGTGCCGTGGCCCGCCGGGCCATTTCCGGAATCCTGTCATCCGGGATCTTCAGATCGCTCATCCGGACCGGAAGTCCCAACAGCCGGTAGAACCGTTCCAGAGCCTCTATGCCCAGAAGGATCGTCTCCTCCGGATTGTCAAAATTGTACTCAATGCCCATCACTCTGCTGGCAAACCGGGCAAACCGGACCGGGTTGGCCGGATATACAGTTTTCATCCAGGCGGGAAATACAATGCTGAGTCCTGCCCCATGGGCAATGTCATACAGTGCACTCAGCTCATGCTCTATGGCATGGGATGCCCAGTCGGTCTCCCGGCCGGGATCCAGCCAGCCGTTGTGGGCAACGGTTCCCGTCCACAGAATCTCTGCCCTGGCCCCGTAGTTTTCCGGTTCCCGGACCACCACCGGACCCAGATGCAGGATGGTCTGCATGGTGGCCTCACAAAGGCGGTCGGTCAGTTCCACATCCGGGGTATTGGAAAAATACCTCTCCATAACATGGGCCAGCATATCTGAAATACCACAGGCAGTCTGGAAAGGAGGAAGGCTAAAGGTCAGTTCCGGGTTCATCAGGGCAAACTCCGGTCTCATGCAGTCGTTTCCCGTACCCATTTTCAGCCAGCCATCCTCGTTGGTGATCACGGAGAAACTGCTGGCCTCGCTTCCTGCCGCCGGGATGGTCAGAACCACCCCCAGGGGCAGCATGGATTCCGGCGCCGCGTTTCCGCTAAAGAAATCCCAGACATCCCCCTGGTATTTCACGCCGATTCCGATGGCCTTGGCGGAATCGATCACTGAACCGCCCCCCACGGCCAGAATGGCATCCACTTTGCGGCTCCGGCACAGGGATATTCCCTCCCGGACCAGGGACAGCCTGGGGTTGGGCATGGCGCCCGGCAGTTCCACCACTTCCACTCCTGCATACATAAGGCTTTTCATGATCCGCTGGTACAGACCGGATTTCTTGATGCTTCCCCCGCCATAATGAAGGAGCACCGTTTTTCCCAGACCAGCCATAAGGCTTCCTGCCTGCTGTTCCACATCCCGGCCAAAAATAATTCTGGTTCTGTTCTGAAAATCGAAACTGTTCATATGTCCTCCCTGGCATCTGTGTTATAAATCCATTATACTCCATACCGGATAGACCGTAACCCGTCCGCCGGCAAAATCAGGCAAAAAAGACCCTTTTCCGGAGAAAAGGGTCTTTTTGTGTCAGGATTCAGTCAGGGTTTAGCCAAAGTTCTTCGAGTAGATCTCATCGGTGGGGTTGGGCCCGATGTTCACGAACAGGCTCAGAGGCTCATGAACCACCGGGATGGAAAAATCATCCGGGCCGTCCGCCTGGACCACATCCCCTTTGCGGATGGTCTTCACCTCATCGTTGATCTGAATGTCGCAGCTTCCATCCAGCACCAGGGCGATCAGGGTTGATGTTTCATGTTTGTGTACCGGCAGCTGATGCCCCGGCTGGAAGTTCAGTACAAAGGTCAGTATGTTGGCATCTGAATGAATAATTCTCTTGGTCAGGGATTTTTCGTCAAATTCAATAAAATCGGTAATTGTTTTGGTATTCATGGTTTCTATCCTTTCGTTTCCAGTACGATGGCGCCGGAAGGGCACTGATCTTCAGCCTCCCGGGCATCCTCCAGCAAAGTTTCCTCCAGCTCCACATCCGCTGCTCCGGCCAGGCCGTCATCCTTCATATAAAACACTCCCGGTGCCACGGATTCGCAGACCCCGCATCCAATGCAGAGGTCCTGATCCACTGATGCTTTCATATCGGTTTCCTCCCCAGTGGGTTATACTTCTATTATAGTCCGAACCAAAATAATTTGCGTAACCATTGTTACATTTTCAGTATATTTTTGATTCTTCCCTGTAATTTGCCACCCTGACGGCCGATTTCAGCAGTAGTAAACACCGGGAGGCACCCATGAAAATCCAGACCCCATCCCTGATTCATCCTGTGCAGAGGAGCGATGCCCCCCTGCCTGCCATACTGAAGACCGGACAGGTCTACCGCATGTTTCTGGAGGAACTGGACGGGGACATGGCCACCCTTCTGTTCCGGGGAGAAACCCTGAAAGGGCGGCTTCTCCCTGGAACAGAACTTCCCGGGCAGCCGGGTACTACCGTCACCGTTCAGGTGGAGGCGGCTCCCTCCGGGGAAAGCACCATGCTGCTGAGGGTACTGAGCCCGGAAAGCACCAGTCTTCCTCTGGTTCATACCAGAGAGGACCTCAGCGGCCTGCTGAGGGAGATGCGGCTGCCGGCCAGTCCCAGGAATCTTCTGCTGGCCGAATCCCTGGCCACCCACCGGATTCCTGTGACGAGAGAGAATATCCTGAGTCTGTCCGGGGCACTTCCCTCCCCCCAGGGACCATCCGATCCGGCCCTGCAGGCCGCCCTTTTTCTCATGGGGCGCAATCGCCCTCTGGTCCCCTTTCTGATCCGGCTGATGACCGGATACGTCACCGGAGACCGCCGGGCCGGAGATCACCTGAATGGTCTGCTGGAGAACCGGCCCCAGCTTTTTTCAGGAATGCCGGACTCTCCTTTGGCACCCGGGGAAAAACCGGTGCTGGCTTCCCTGATCCGGGACTTTCTGACGACCCTTCCCCTGAGACCGGACCGCACTGTGGACCCGGACCAGCTGCCCCGGCAGGAAAGCCTCCTGATCCGGCAGTACCGTCTTGAGGGCAGCCCGGAAGCCCGGATCCCCCGTATGCTGCAGGACTCTCTGGTTCTGCAAAGTGGAATGCCGGACCGGGAGGCCACCTCCGCCGCCCTGGCCGGTGTACTGGAGCAGCTCCCGGAGCTGCCCTCCTCCCACCGCAGTCCCCCGGAAAGTCTGAACGCCCTTTTCCGGGACTACATACTGTCCCTGCCGGAAAACCGGGAACTTCCCCTGAAGGAACTTCCAGCCAGAATCCGGGATCTCCTGATGAATCTGCGGGAATCCCGGGAGATCCGTCAGCCGCTGTACGAAGGGGTACTGCGCCTTCTGGGGGAAAAAGATGTGCCCTGGGGCCGGGAGATCCGCCTGCTGATGCAGCATATGTTCTCCCAGGAGATTCTGGCCCGGCCGGAGAACAGCCAGTATCCCTACCAGTACTGGCAGATCCCCCTCCAGGGGGAAGACGGCTTCGATACCCTGGAAATCTTCCTGATGGAAGAAAACCGGCACCGGGCCGGGCAGCCCCGGAAACAGATGAGAATGGTCTTCTGTCTGGAGGGAGGGGAACTGGGGCCGGTCAAGGTGGACCTTCTGTTTGCCGGCAGCCGCCTGGACGTGACCATGGGGCTTCCCACCGGTGAGAAAACCCGGTTTCTGTCTTCCAGAACCGGGGTTCTCCGGGACTATCTGGAGCCCCTTGGTTATGAAATCGGCAGTATCCGGGTGATCACGGATCCCCGCACCCCCTTTTCCTATGTGGAAGGCACCCTGGAACCACCGGTCCGGGTGGATCTGAAAGGATGAAATCATGAAGAGAAAGCAGGCAGCCGCCATCCGTTACGATCCGGACCGGCAAAACGCCCCGGTGCTGACCGCCCGGGG
>JAXGWN010000098.1:0-6474 GCA_040773285.1 Bacillota bacterium | reverse complement strand
CCTGCATATATCTGGCCGCCTGGGCGGACGGAAAAGAAGTAAAAACTGTGGAAGGTCAGGGCCATGGGAACAAGCCAAACGATATTCAAAAGGCCTATCTGGATGAGGCTGCTGTGCAGTGCGGTTACTGCACTCCCGGATTCCTGATGTCCACCGAAGCCCTGCTGGAGGAAAATCCCAATCCCACCGAGGCGGAGATCCGTCTGGGGCTTTCGGGAAATCTCTGCCGCTGCACCGGATACACCAATATTGTCCGCGCAGTACAGAAAGCGGCCGCCGGCCGCAATGGATCCGCCGAATAACAGGCGGACAGACCTTGTAACTATCTCCCATTCTCTATACATACAAAGAAGGATGCCGGCCGGCATCCTTCTTTGTATGTTGCGTGGGGAAGTGGGCGGGACCCTATGGAACAGTGCTCACCACTTCAGTTCCAGCCCCAGATCCCCGATTTCTCCGGACACTTCCTGATAGAGGCTGAGCCACTGATCTTTTGGGGTGATGCTGTCCATATGGTAGACCTCCGGGAAGGGAAGTCCGGTTTCCGGCTCCTTCAGGGTGTGCTCATATTTTTCGTACAGGGCCTTCACCAGGGGGAGGGCAGATTCCGGGGTCAGGCGGCTGTCGGTGACCGCCCGGCCCACCCGGGCCATGAGGCGGGCCTCCAGGCCGCTGGAGTTGGGATAGAGGCCGTTGGTGGCAGCCACCCCGTTCAGGTGCATGCCGCTTACGCTGTTGACGATGGCATTGGCAGCGGTCTCGTAAAGGAGACTTCTGGTGCCGGCGCCGTTGGAGGCGAAGATATCCCCCACCAGAATCATATGGGTGTTCCGGGCAAAGGCCTGTCCCACCAGCCCCATCAGCCACAGGCACTGGGCATGGGTGGTGGAGGTGAAGCGGACATGGACCGGATGACACAGGTGGAGGTGCGCTCCGCAGACCAGATTGGCCAGGATGAAACTGGCCACCGTTACGATGGCGGTTTCCGCCGGACCGCCAGCGTAGCCCCCCACGATGGGGTTCGGGAGAGAACCGTTCAGGTATTCCGGCAGTTCAATCATGTTGGCGGTTTTGGTCAGATTGTGGAAGTCGGTTTTCATCTCACTGAGCAGTGGACACAGATGGATGTCGCCGGGCTTCATGAAACGGGGATGGGTGACCCCCAGGTCTCCCAGGGCGGTGCCGCTGCTTTCTGCACAGATAAAGGGCATTCCCGGCCGGCCGGCCCGCTGGGCAGCGGTTTTCAGGTATTCCAGTTCCCGGCGGGTGGCCCGGACCTCCAGAGGGCTGCCGGTGCGGACCTCCACCCCATCCACCGTGGTGATGGCACTGTGGTCCATGGCATCCACCAGGGGCTCTTTCATGTAGGACAGGGCCGTGGGAAGAAACAGTTCCTCCGGCATGGGAGCCCCGGCGTTTCCGGCAAAGACGATGGGGTAGGAGCCGTCCCCCGGTTTTCTGGCCCGGAGAGTCCGGGCATCCCGGCCCGCCCCTATGGTGAGAATGGAGGGAGCGTGCCGGATGCCCTCCAGCAGTTCCTCCCTGCTGAACCGGGCAATGCTCCCGGTGGAGGTGCAGTAGATTCCGGTTTCCTCTGCCATGGAAAGTCCGGCCTCAAAGAGCCGGTCGGCCATTCCGGTGCCGGTTTCCAGAAGGGCGCCCCTTTCCCACTGAATCTCCATTTCCTTTGCCAGCCGTCTGGCGTTTCCGCTGACCTGCTTCAGATCAAAATCCTGTTCCCCCATCTTTTCACCGGCCTCAAACCGGCGGATTACCTCAATAAAGTCTGTCATATCAGGACTCCTTCACAATCTCTGTGGCCAGCATAACGGCCTGTACGGCGTTGGGGGCGTATCCATCGGCCCCGATGGCTTCTGCGTAGGCGGGGTTCACCGCGCCGCCTCCCACCAGAATCTTTACTGTATCTCCCAGGGGGGAGGAGCGGATCAGGTCCACGGTGTCCTTCATGTAAGGGCGGCTGGTGGTCATCAGGGCGGAAAGGGCCACCAGGGAGGCATTGCTCTCCTTCACCTGATCAAGAATCCTGGCCGGTGGCACGTCCACCCCCAGATCCAGCACCTTGAAGCCTGAGGCCAGCAGCATGGTGGATACGATGTTCTTTCCGATGTCATGGACATCGGTCTGGACGGTGGCGATCACCACCTGCTCCTGTTTTCCCCGGCCATCGGAGAGGGCCTCCAGCCCGGGAGCCAGCACTTCCATCCCTGCTTTCATGGCCTGACCGGCCATCATCAGGTCACTGAGGAAGAATTCCCCCTCCTCGAACAGGTCCCCCACCTGGCCGGCACCCAGGATGATTCCTCCGTTGAGGATTTCCAGCGGGTCACAGCCCTGGTCCAGACAGGCCTTCACCTGGCGGGCCGTGGCCTCCTCATCTCCGGCCACGACAGCCTCCACAATTTCGCGGTACATTTCTGACATGTGTTTCCTCCTTCACCGCCGGATCGGTTCCGGCCCGGTGTTTACTGCTTTCAGTTCGCTGCCGGATATGATTTTCCTTCCGGGGGACAATGCAAGATGGGCTGCCGGAGGTTCTACGGGGCAATAAAAGGGCGTTTCCTCCTGGTCTGCAGGGGATATTCCGGACCATACCTGGCCGGAAAACCGTTGAAGTGTACAAGGCCTCCGGGTTGTACCGGGGATATGTGCAGGGCTTTTTAATACAATGCGCAATTTGCTTCTTCCGGGAAAAAATGTGGCGAAAAAAAGAAGATTTGGGGAGGGGAAAGCGAATATATAGGCATAAAATAAAACACTGTTTTATAGAATGAAACAGTAGCTCAGTGTTAATTATCTAAGGAGGTAGTGACGTGGATAATCTTTATGGACAGATTGCAGAAGCCATTTATGCCGGAGATGAGGCCGAGGCGGAAAAACTGGCTCAGGCTGCCATCGAGGCAGGCGTGGACCTGGAGGAGGCCATCCAGAAGGGTGGAATCGCCGGGCTGGACCGGCTCAGTGTGGACTACGACAACCTGGTGGTCTTCCTGCCGGAGCTGATGATGGCGGCGGACGCCATGAAGGCCTTCCTGAAGGTGCTGGAGCCCCATCTGGCCGCCGGACGCAGCAGCGATACCGGCACCGTGGTGATCGGCTGCGCCAAAGGGGACCTGCACGACATCGGCAAGGACCTGGTACGGACCCAGCTGGCAGTGAACGGATTCAACGTGGTGGACCTGGGTGTGGATGTAAGCACCAACGAGTTCATCAAGGCGGCCCAGGACAACAAGGCCAACATCATTGCCATTTCTTCCCTGCTGACCACCTCCGCCTATTACATGGGCGAAATGATCAGCAACCTGAAGGAAGATGGAATCCGGGATCAGTTTAAGATCATTGTCGGTGGCGGACCCATCAACGATGTCTTTGCGGAAAGCATTGGGGCAGACGGTTACTCCAAGACAGCCTTCGGCGCTGTGGAGGTCTGCAAGAAACTGATCAAATCCGAGCCCGGAGCCAAACTGATCGTGGTGGAATAGGAGGATAATCATGAGTTCAAGTGCAGCACTTCTGAAAACAATCGATAAAACCAGAACCGGAAAAAGATGTACGGAAAAGGATTGGGACTTCAAACTGATGCCCCAGACCATCAAAGAGGTTCTGAAGGCCCATGATCTGCTGGGCACCTGCAATACCGAGCGCCCGGTGAACGAGGATCCGGAACTGGCGGATCGCTTTTTCAAGGCCGGATACGATCTGGCTCTCAGGATGGGCTTTTTCTGCCCGGACACCGAGCGGATCATCTCCATCTCTGAAGAGGAACTGAGCCGGGCCTGGGACCGGATTCCCGGAAGCTTCCAGATTGGTCTGGGCGCAGAGAGAATTACCGTTAAGGCCAGAAAGCCCAGCGATGGGGTTCCCCCGATCTATACCGCCCCCCTGTCCATCCAGATGGATGAGGAACTGTACGTCCCGGTGGCCCAGGGGATTCTCTCCAGCCGTCTGGTGGACATGCAGGAAGGTCCGTCCCTGGACACCATCCTGGGAAGCCCCCTGCTGGCGGACACACCTTACGAGACCCTGGCCGGGATCTATGAGGCCAGACTGCGGAAAGAGGCCCAGTGGAGAGCCGGAAGAAGCGGCATCGGCAACTGTGTGTGTGCCAGTGCCAGTACCCACCTGGGATACCTGTCCTCCATTACCCATTACGATCATCCCCAGGTGACCCTGTGCCTGAACCCGGCCTCCATGAAGATCAACTACACCACCCTGCACAAATGCGTGGTGGCCATGGAGAACGGTCACTTTATCCGGTCCGAGTCCCCCACCATGATCGGCGGATATACCGGCGGACCGGAAGGCAGTGCCCTGGCTTCCATCGCCACGGACATTCTACAGTTTGCCGCTGTGGGCGCCCATCTGCCGGGTTCCCCCACCTACGATCTGCGGTATTCCGGAAACTGTGGCCGGCACGGTCTGTGGGCCCAGTCCATGGCAACCCAGGCCATTACCAGAAACTCCAATATTCTGCAGATGAAGACCATCAATCAGACGGCAGGTCCGTTCACTGAGATGTTCTTCTACGAGACCATCACCGGTTTTGTGGCTGCTTCGGTTTCCGGACAGTCCTTCACCATCAGCCCCCGGTCCGCCGGCGGACGCCGCAAGAACCATCTGACCCCCATCGAGGCCTGGTTCAGTTCAGCGGTCTTCAAGGGCGCCTGCGGTCTCAGTGCCAGCCAGGCCAACGACATCATCAATGAGGTTCTTCCTCTCTTCGAGAAGGATCTGGGCAACGCTCCTGACGGAGTCAGCTTCCGGGACTGCTGGGATGTGCAGAAAGTGGTTCCCAATCCCGACTACCTGGAATTCTACCTGAAGATGAGAAAATTTGCCGAGGACCTGGGAATTCCCATGCCCGGAGATGGCATCTACTCCTGATCGTACCATCCTTTGTGGTTTTGCGGAGAGCCGGCGACAGCCGGCTCTCCGTATTGTACGGCCTTACGGCCCGGTATCTGTTTCATGACAGCCTGAAGAGTTCTATTTCCGGCTGCCGCCGGGCTGCGGGGTCCCTTAAACAGTCTGCCCCGGGGATCCATGCAAAATCCTGCCAGACCTGAATTTCTGGAGGAGAATTATGAAACGTTTTTTAAGCAAGGGAACTGTTCTATGCTTTCTGCTGATTTTTGTGCTGATGAGCGGCTGCGCCGCACCGGCAGCGGAAGAACCCGCTGCACCGGAAGACGGGGCAGACGAACCTTCCGCTGAGGCTCCGGAGGATAAGGGCTACAAGATTGCCCTGATTCTCAACGGCGCCATCAGTGATATGGGCTGGAACGCTTCAGCCCACAACGGTCTTCTGATGATTGAGGAAAACTACAATGCGGAGGTTTCCTATACGGAAAGTGTCTCCATGTCCGATGCCGAAGGAGTCATCCATGGGTATGCGGAGGCCGGGTTCAACGTGATTTTTGTCCACGGCTCCGATATGCAGGATGCCACCCTGGCAGTGGCGGAGGATTATCCGGAGATCTTTTTCATCATCACCAATGGAATGAAGACCAATGAGAAAAACATTGCCTGTGTACAGGTTTCCGACGAGGAGCAGGGCTTCCTGATGGGGGCTCTGGCCGGTCTTATGACCGAATCCGGTGTGGTGGGCGTCCTGGGGGGAGCAGAGATTCCGCCCCTTAAGAATGCCGTGAAAGGCTTTGAGAAGGGCGCCCTGCATACCAATCCCGATGTGAAGGTTCTGTCCACCATGACGGGGTCGTCCACCGACGTCACGGCTGCCAAGGAGACCACCCTGGCCCAGATCGGGGAAGGTGCCGATCTTGTGGGCGCTTTTGCCAATCAGGCGGGATTGGGGACCATCGAGGCAGCCCAGGAAGAGGGAATTCTGTGTATAGGAGCCGGGGAGGACCAGTGGGAACTGGCCCCGGACACCGTAATCGTCAGCATCATGAAGCAGATACCGGTGGCATTCAATTATGTGTTCACCCAGTTTGACCAGGGAACCCTGAAACCGGAGATCATCAGGATGGGGGTGGAAGAGGGAGTTATCTATCTTTCCCCCTGGCACAATTTTGAGGACAAGGTTCCTGCAGAAATTAAGGATACGATGGATGAACTGCTGGCCAGGGTGGCTGCGGGGGAGATTCAGATTCTGGACTGAACCCGGCAATGCCTCCCTGTCCCTGCGGGTTTTGCATGGGCCCATAGGTAGAAAAGGCCGTCCGGCGGATGCCGGACGGCCTTGATTTTAAGTTATGCGCGGTACCACATTTTCCGGGAGATCTCTCCGGCACTTTCAACCATCTGCCGGATCACCTGCTCCACATGGGGGGGATCCACCAGGTGAAGCGGCATGGTGATGCCCACGGCAGCGATAACACGGCCCTGGACATCGAATACGGGGGCCCCCACCGCCAGGACACCCGGGTCGATCTCCTCCCGGCTGACGGCATAGCCCTGGCTGCGGATGGTTTCCAGTTCCTGACGGATCTTCGG
>JAXGWN010000097.1:0-6477 GCA_040773285.1 Bacillota bacterium | reverse complement strand
TTGAAAATGACGCATATAAGATACCGAAAGAACAAGAATCCCGAGTTGAAGAACCAACAAACAAACTGCAGGCTCCGGCAAAGAGGACGGTTGCCTACATTTACTTGACACCAACATTCCTGCAGATGAGTATACCGGCAGGGTGTATCCTGTGGTAAAATATACATTAATTATAAAGGGCAAACATACTGAAAGGTATGGACGCAAAGCCAAGGGCCTGTTCCTGCGGGATGGCAGCCGGCTGCTCAGGGGCGTCCCTGATACCAGACGAAACACTGGTGCCCGGAAACGGATGTGCTGAATGAAAAGAAACTGGTGGGATTCAGGACCGGCAGGGTGTCCGGAACCGGTGGTGGGACTGGCCCGTACCGGAGACGGTACAGCCCTGCGCACCAATGGTGCCGCCGCCTCCCTGCTGGAGGCGGCCGGAGAAGCGGCCCATTTTGAGCTGATGGAGCTGCTGCAGCAGGGGCCTGGGGGAAGCCGCGTATGGAACGACGGACGCCGCTGGTACCGGCTGGTGTCCGTGGGGGAGGGAGCCGGACCGGTGGCCCTCCTTTGTGATGTCACCGGGGAAACGGTCCGTCTGCAGGAGCGGGAGGCTCTTCTGAAGGCACTGAACGACCTGGTGCTGATCCTGGACGGGGAGCTTCTGGTGCTGAACCTGATTGCCGGGGACGACACCTGGCTTCCTGCTCCACCTGAAGAGATCCGGGGACGCCATCCGGCGGAGTTTTTCAGCGGGACCACTGCCCAGCGGATCCGCAGGGTGCTGGAAAAGGCCCGGGAGACCGGCGCTCAGCAGCTGATCCGCTATCCCCTGAAGGTGGAAGGGGAAACCCGGATTCAGCAGGCTCTGGTAAGGCCGGTGGGAGAAGGGGCCGGCCGTCGGTATGTGGCCGGGATCCGGGACGTTACCCGGCAGCAGGAAATAGAGGACGAACTGGAACTGGTCCGCAGCCAGTACAGGCTGATTGCCGACAGTTCCAACGACTGGGTAATCTGGCGGGATTCCAGGGGACGTTTCCGCTATGTGTCCCCGGCCTGCGAGACCCTTACCGGGTACTCTCCGGAGGATTTCTATGGGGATCAGGATCTGCTGGAGCGGCTGATTCTCCGGGAGGACGGGGAACAGTCCTGTGACATTATGAATCTTAACGGGGAACACCGGTCGGAACTGAGAATCCGGCACCGGGACGGCAGGATTCTGTGGGTGGAGCATTACTGCCGCCCCCTTATGGATCCCCTGGGAAATTCCCTGGGACGACGTGCCAATTTCCGGGATATAACGGAACGCAAGGAAATGGAACTGGCCCTGCGGAAGTCCGAGGCCCACAAACGGCATCTGTTTGAAAATGCCACCGATATGATCTGGGTGTATAACCCGGAGAGACGGACCCTGGACAGCGTGAATCCGGCGGTCCGCACCATCCGGGGCCTTTCGGTGGCAGAAGCCCTTCAGGAGCCGGTGGAGAAATCCATGCCGGAGGAGGATTTCCGGAGAATTCAGGAGCAGGTGATGCGGCAGTTCGCCCGGCTGAGAAAGAATCCTGAGCGGGAAAGGATGGTCCGCACGGAGCACCGTATGGTCCGGAAAGACGGATCCCTGGTCTGGGTGGAGACGGCGGCCCGGTTCCGGATTCGTCCGGAAGGGGGCCTGGAGATCATCGGGGTGACAAGGGACATCCATGAGCGGAAAGAGGCCGAGGAGCATATCCGGTTTCTCAACCGCCACGATCCCCTGACCGGGCTTTACAACCGCAGGTACTTTGAGGAGTGTATGAACCGTCCGGTGACCGGGAAGGATCTTCCCCAGAGCCTGATTCTTCTGGATGTGAACGGTCTGAAACTGGTAAACGATGCCTTTGGTCACCTGGCTGGTGACCAGGTGCTCCGGAAGGTGGCTCAGGTACTGGGGAGGTTCTGCGGGGGCAGCTGCATGTGCGCCCGGATCAGCGGAGACGAATTTGTGATGCTTCTTTCGGGAACCGGCCGGGAACAGGCAGAACAGCTGGTCCGCCGGATCCGCCGGGAAATCTCCCGGGAAGAGGTGGAGCAGGTTCCCCTGTCTGCCGCCCTGGGCCGGGAGACCAGGACCGGGGCCGGAGAGGATGTCTGGAGCCTGTTCCGCAATGCGGAAACCGCCATGTACCGGCAGAAACTCTTTGAAAGCGCCCGGGTGCAGTCCCGGGCCATCCGGCGGATCATGGAGATTCTGTGCCGGAAGAGCCCGGCGGAAACCACCCACTCCGGTATGGTGGCGGACCTGTGCGCTGCTCTGGCCACAGGGCTGGGCATGGGATCCGAGGATATCCGGCAGATGCGGGTGCTGGGGGAGGTTCACGACATCGGGAAGATTGCCATCTCCATGGAGGTGCTGGAAAAAGCGGGCCCCCTGGATTCCCGGGAGTGGGAGGAGGTCCGCCGTCATCCCGAGGTGGGATACCGGATCCTCAGCACGGCCAATGAATATGCTTCTCTGGCTCCGGCGGTGCTGCACCATCATGAGCGCTGGGATGGAGCCGGTTACCCCGCGGGACTTTCGGGAGAGGAGATTCCCCTGGGTTCCCGGATTGTGGCGGTGGCGGATGCCTTTGAGTCTATGGTCAGTGGCCGTCCCTACCGGCCGGCCATGGGGAACGAAGAGGCTCTGGAGGAGATCCGCCGGCAGGCAGGGATACAGTTTGATCCCCAGGTGGTGGACGTCTTTGAGGATGTCCTGGATTGAGGTGAGACCATGGACCGGAACCGATACAGGATCCGGGAGGACCAGGGGGACAGGGAATGGTTCGGGGGACGCCAGCAGTGGCTGGAGCCTCCCTGGGGCCGGGCCGGGGGCTGCGCCACCGTAGTGGCCGCCCACCAGCTGATGGCTCTGGGAGATCTGGCAGGAACGCCGGTACCGGAGAGTCCCTGGACCCGCCGGGAATTTGCCGGGTATCTGAACCGGCTGATCCGGCAGGTCTATCCTTTCTATTTCTTCCGGCATCTTTCCCTGACCCTGGGAATTTTCAGTTTGACGCGGTATGCCCGCCTGCTGGAGCGGGCGGCAGGAATGCAGGGTTTCCGGATTCGTCCGGTCTGGATCCGCCGGAAGGGTTGTTTCCGGAACAGCCGGGGACGGGTCAGTATCGGGGAGGCGGAAGAATACATCCGTCAGGCTCTTCGCTATGGCTGTCCTCCTGCCCTGCTGCTGGGATTTAACCGGCGGATGGCCCGGGTTCCCCTGGGAGGAAGAACCTGGAACCTGCAGCGCCACTGGGTCACCGTGACGGATCTGCGGAAAGAAGAAGGCAGGACCCGGCTGGAGGTTTCCAGCTGGGGATACCGGTTTGATCTGGACCTGGAGGACTGCTGGCGGGGGCTGCTGCCGGGAGTGCTTTCTTTCCGGCTGGCCGGAGAAGACAGCTGAAGGATGGACAAACGGAAGAAACGCCATGCAGCGGTCTGCTGCATGGCGTTTCTGTCAGGAAAGCCGGCGGATCCGGCCGGAGTTTCTGGAAATCCTGCGGATTCTGTAGCGCTTCCTGCGGCGTGGCAGGAGCCGGGGGATCAGGAGAAGGAGCATCAGGAGCACCGCCACGATGGCGGCCGGCACCAGGATACGGTTGGACAGGAACCTGTCCAGTTTCATCCGGGCCACCATCATCCGGGTCAGGGGCTCCAGGCCATTTTCGGCATACAGGGGCAGTTCCCAGGATTCCTCCCCGAGACGGATCTGCAGGGTTCCCACCCGGTCCCCCTTCTCTACCGGAGACTCCAGCGGGTCCAGGGAATCCAGAAGGGGAGTGATATCAAACCGGGGATCCGGATTCTCCGTATGGTTGACGGTTACCGTCAGGTCCTCATGGGGGGCGTATTCCAGGGTCTCCTGGATGGTTCCGGGATACAGGGAGGAACCCAGCACGGTGCCGGCGGTGATTACCCTGTGGTTGGAGAAATTCTCAAATCCGTAATCCAGCAGGGCCCGGCTGTCGCTGTACAGTTCGAAGGCACTGCTTTTCAGTACAACCGAGACTACCCGGACACCATTTTTTTCTCCGCTGCTGACCAGGCAGTGCCCGGCGGCGGTGGTGTATCCGGTCTTGATGCCATCCACCGCCTCATAGTGGATGGGCACCATGGTGTCCCGGTAGGGAATCATCATTTCAGACCAGAGGAAACGGTTGGTGTTGCGGAAATACCGTTTTTCCGGAGTCTGGGGCGTTTCATCCAGGGTGACATACACCTGGCTGACCAGTTCCCGGAACACAGGATTTTCCATGGCCTCCCGGGCGATCAGGGCCATATCGTAGGCCGTGGTCACGTGACGATCGTCCGGCAGTCCGTTGGGATTGACAAAATGGGTATCCGTGGCGCCGATTTCCGCAGCCCGCCGGTTCATTTCCAGGGCAAAGGCCTCCTCGCTCCCACTGATGGTCCTGGCCAGCAGCACGGCGGCGTCGTTGGCTGATTTTACCATCAGGCCGTCCAGCAGATTCCGTACGGTGAACTGCTCTCCGGGCAGAAGATACATGGCGCTGCCATCGGCCGGTCCCTGGTCTTCCGGCACCGTGATAACCTGTTCCAGCTCCAGATGCTCCAGAGCCAGCAGTGCCGTCATGATTTTGGTGGTGGAGGCAGGATACATTTCCTGCCTGGCGTTCTTTTCATATAAAATCCTGCCGGTTTCATATTCGATGACCACGGCGGCCTCTCCGGCGATTTCCGAGGTGGAGGCCAGGAGGGTGCCGGGAAAAGAAAGAAGCAGGAAAAAAAGCACAATGGTTCCGGCTGTCCGGAAGAATCTCTGGTACATCCATACCCTCCTGTTCAGAATTATTTGTTCTATTGTACCATTTTTGCGGGAGAATTCACCGGTTTTTGCCGGAAACAGAAAATCCGGACTCCAGAGGGAGTCCGGAAGGATCTACCGGTTTGATCCGAATATTTTCTCCGCCAGCCGGAGTCCGGTGGGGGTGATGGCCAGTCCGCCACGGGCGGTTTCCTTCAGGTTGGGGTGCAGCTGACGGCCCACCCGGGCCATGGTCTCCACCACTTCGTCGAAGGGGATAATGCTTTCAATGCCGGCCAGAGCCATATCGGCACAGATCATGGCATTGGTGGACCCTATGGCATTTCTCTTCTGGCAGGGACATTCCACCAGTCCGGCAATGGGATCACACACCAGACCCATGACATTCTTCAGGGCGATGGCTGCTCCGTGGAGGCTGGCCTCGGGGGTCCCCCCCTCCATTTCCACCAGGGCTCCGGCCATCATGGCGGCGGCCGATCCTGTCTCCGCCTGACAGCCCCCTTCCGCTCCGGATATGGTGGCATTCTTGGCGATTACCAGCCCGATTGCGGCACAGGTGAACAGGGCATGGATCATCTGATCTTTGGTGGGGGACAACTTCTCCCGGACGGCAAACAGTACTCCCGGAATGATTCCGGAGGCACCGGCGGTGGGAGCCGCCACGATCAGGCCCATGGAGGCATTTACCTCCAGAACACTCATGGCACCGGCCACCGCCATCAGGGTGGAGGAACCGGAAAAGGAGCGCCGGTTTTCCCAGCGGTCTTTCAGTTTCATGGCGTCTCCGCCGATGAGGCCCCCGGTGGAGTCCAGCTTCTGGCTGAATCCCTTTTCCACTGAGCGGAACATGGTGTCCAGATTGTCCTCCATCTGCCCATAGATGGTTTCCCGGGACTGACCGGAATTTTCCATTTCCCTAAGCAGCATTACTTCCCAGATGGGTTTATCCAGCCGGTGACAGATGCCGGCCAGTTCTTCACCACTATTAAAATTATACACGCTCTCACCTCTCTCAGAACGGATTGATCACATACACATCCTGCACCTGACGAACCAGTCCCCGGATCACCTGGGGAAGGCTTTCCTCCAGCCGGCTGTCAGTCTCAATGACCATCATGGCCTCTTCTCCGCGGTTCTGGCGGAAAACGCTCATGAAGGCAATGTTGATCTGGTGTTCCGCCAGAATCCGGGTAATTTTGGATACGATCCCCGGACCGTCCACGTGGCGGGTAATCATGGTGGGGAACAGGCCGCTGAACTCCAGCTGCATCCCGTTTATCTCCACGATTTTTATATTTCCTCCCCCCACGGAGGATCCCACCACGCTGAGGGTCTCCCCGGTGTACAGGTCCATCTCAATTTTAACCGTGTTGGGATGTACATCCTGCAGCTGGATTTCCAGAAACTGGAACTCCAGTCCCTTGTCCCGGGCAATTTCCAGGGAATCCTTCAGCCGCTCATCGTGGGGCTGCATACCCAGCAGACCGGCCATCAGGGCCCGGTCGGTGCCGTGCCCCCGGTAGGTACGGGCAAAGGAACCGTGAAGATGGAACCGGACACGGCGGATCTGGCCGGCGGCCAGAATGTAGGCAATATGTCCGATCCGGGCGGCTCCGGCGGTATGAGAGCTGGACGGACCAACCATTTTGGGTCCGATGATGTCCATGGCGCTGTAATTTGGC
>JAXGWN010000096.1:0-6509 GCA_040773285.1 Bacillota bacterium | reverse complement strand
CCGTTATCATACTGGCGGTGGTGATTCTCAACGCCCTTTTGGGAATTTTCCAGGAAGGGAAAGCCGAAAGGGCTATTTTGGAACTGAAAAAACTTACGGCTCCCACGTGCCGGGTGGTGCGGGAGGGGATCCCCCGCCGGATGCCGGCGGAGGATCTGGTCCCTGGGGATATAGTACTGCTGGAAACGGGGGACCTGGTGCCGGCAGATATCAGACTGATACTGGTGGCCGGACTGGAAACCATGGAAGCGGCACTGACCGGGGAAAGTCTGCCGGTGGGGAAGGTACAGTGTCTGCTGACCGGGCCGGAGGACCTTCCTCCGGGAGACCGGAAAAATATGGCTTATCTGGGCACCAGTGTGGTCCGGGGCCGGGGTACCGGTGTGGTTACCGCCACCGGAATGGACACTGAGATTGGCAGGATTGCCGGAATTCTGGGGGAAACCAGCGGCGAGAAAACCCCTTTGCAGCTGAAACTGGCCCGTCTCAGCCGGATCCTCAGTATTGGGGTGCTGCTTATCTGCCTCTTTATCTTCTTGCTGGGGATACTTAGAAATCCCGGGGCTTCAGGGAGGGTGCTGCTGGATCAGTTTCTGATGGCGGTCAGCCTGGCGGTGGCCGCCATTCCGGAAGGGCTGGTGGCGGTGGTCACCATTGTTCTGTCCCTGGGGGTCACCAGAATGTCCGTAAGGAAGGCCATTATCCGCAGGCTTACTGCCGTGGAAACCCTGGGCTGCACCCAGGTGATCTGTTCCGACAAGACCGGCACCCTGACCAGGAACCGTATGACCGTGGTGGAAACCACGGGGCATAGTGAGCAGCTGGCTTTGGCCATGGTTCTATGTAACGATGCTGTGGAATCAGACGAAGATTTTTTGGGGGATCCCACGGAAACCGCCCTGGCCCGATTTGCCCTGGGAAACGGGCAGAGCAAGAGGGAACTGGAATCCCGGTTCGCCCGGGTGGGAGAAATCCCCTTCGACGGGGACCGCAAACGGATGACCACTTTCCATGAGGAGGCAGGAGGGATCCTCCAGTTCACCAAAGGAGCACCGGAGGTCCTGCTGTCCCGCTGCACCCGTGTCCTGCTGGAAAGTGGCCTGGAGGTGGATATGTCTCCCCGGTGGCAGGAGACGATTTTGGAGGAGAATCACCGGATGGCCTGCCGGGCTCTTCGTGTTCTGGCGGCGGCCAGGCGGTTTCGTGAGGTCCTGCCGGCGGATGCCTGCGATCCTGAGACTGAAGAGGATCTGACCTTCATCGGGCTGGCTGGCCTGGCCGATCCGGTCCGGGAAGAGGCCAGGGAGGCCATATCCCTTTGCCGCAGGGCCGGAATCCGTCCGGTCATGATCACTGGAGATCACCGCACCACGGCACTGGCCGTGGCCCGGGAACTGGAACTGGGGGCAGATCCGCAGGATCAGGTGCTGACCGGAAACGACCTGTCTTCCATGACGGACGGTGAACTGGAAAACCGGGTGCTTACCTGCAACGTGTATGCCCGGGTACAGCCGGAACACAAGGTACGGATTGTGCGGGCTCTGAAACGGCAGGGATACATCACAGCCATGACCGGGGATGGTGTAAACGATGCCCCGGCTCTGAAGGTGGCAGATATCGGGGTGGGAATGGGACTGACCGGAACCGATGTGACCCGCAGCGTATCGGATATGGTGCTGGCCGATGATAATTTTGCCACCATCGTATCGGCGGTGGAAGAGGGCAGGAGAATCTATGAGAATCTGCGCAAGGCGGTTCAGTATCTGCTGTCCTCTAATCTCAGTGAAGTGCTGGCTCTGCTCAGTGCGACCCTGATGGGATTCCGGCTGTTCAGTCCGGTGCATATTCTGTGGATCAATCTGGTGACCGATACGTTTCCGGCGGTGGCCCTGGGACTGGAGGAAGCGGAGCCGGACCTGATGAATAGGCCTCCCCGGGATCCCGTGGAGGGGATTCTGGCGGGAGGGCTGGGGGTATCCGTGCTGTATCAGGGGGCCCTGATGGCGCTGCTGACCCTGGCCTCCTGGTATTCCGGATCCGGAGTTTCTCCGGAGCGGGCCACCACCATGGCCTTTGTGACCCTGTCTGCTGCCGAGGTATTTCACTGCCTGAATCTCCGTTCCCGCCGGGAATCTGTTTTCCGGAAATATGGAGTCAACCCCTGGCTTCCGGCTGCCATGGCCTTTTCCCTGGGTCTGACCCTGGGGGTGCTGTACCTGCCGGGACTGGCAGACATCTTCCGGCTGGAGCGTCTTCCGGCCGGAAGCCTCGTCCGTTCCCTGGGTCTGGCACTCCTGGTGATTCCCATGGTGGAACTGGTAAAACTTCTGAACCGGAGGAAGCCATGACATTTCATTTGTGTACCGGTACGCCTGCACTTTTCTTTGCAGGAGGAGGGAATATAATAAGGCTGCAGGAGAAGTGTGAACAGCCTGCAGGAGGTGACAGTAATGAATGCTTTCAGACGTACCCTGATACAGATGGGGCAGAAAGGTGCCGGGGCGTTCCGCACCTATCCGGCTCCTATGCTGAATGCCCTGGCCTTTTCCGTGGTCACCCTGATCCGGATCCGGCTGGACTGGCCGGACCAGCTGGCCTGGAACTTCCTGTTCAACTGTCTGCACTGGTCCTTTGCCGCCGGTGCTGCGGTGGGGCTGGCCCTGGTGACGGCTGCCCGGAGCAGGTCTTCTGTTGCTGGTAGAATCCGCCTGGCCCATATGGCCGGACTTGTGGTTCCGGCACTGGTGTTTCTGGCCCTTTACTTTACCGGCACGGTCCCTGAAGGGGAGAGTCTGGCCAGGGTAGGCCAGACTGCGGCTGCCCGGACCGGTGTCCTGATTCTTCTCAGTCTGGTGGCTTTTATCCTTTTGGTGGCACAGGACCGGGAATACTCTGTGTCCCGCAGCCTCTTCATGTTCCAGAAGTCCCTGGTGATTGCCCTGATCTACGGTGGAGTGATCATGGCAGGTTCTTCTGGAGTGGCCGGCGCAGTGCAGGCCCTTCTGTACAACAATATGAGCGAGAAGGTGTTCATGGTGATCGCCACTCTGGCCGGTCTGATCACCTGGACCATGTTCCTGGGATATTTCCCGGATTTCACCCGGGACACGGTGGATCCCCGGCGTGAAATCACAGAAAAGCAGCCCCGGTTTGTGGAAATATTGTTGGGGTACATTCTGGTTCCGGTGATACTGGCCCTCGCTGTGGTGCTGATCCTCTGGGTGGTAAGAAACACCTTCAGCGGATTCCAGCCGGAGTTTTCAGGTCTGTTCCGGATCACTCTGTGGTTTTCCCTGGGGGGACTCTGGCTCCATGTGATGATCTCGGAGCATAGCGGTGGCCTGGCGGCCTTTTACCGGAAAGCCTTTCCTCCGGCCGCCCTGGTGATCCTTGCCTTTTCCGCCCGCTCCCTGGTCCTTCAGCTGGGAAGATCCGGCCTTATGACCGCGGAGTACTTTTTTATTCTGGTGTGGCTTCTGGCGGTGGTTTCCCTGGTCCTGATCCTGTGGAGAAAAACGGCAGCACACCGGATAATTCTTCTGCTGCTGAGTGTTCTGGCAGTTCTGGCGGTATTTCCCTTCACCGGATTTACGGAGCTTCCGGTGCGGGTCCAGGGAGCACGGCTTGAGACACTCCTGATCCGGGAGGGACTCCTGTCTGGAGATGAACTGATCCCTGCCGCAACAGAACCGGAGGAGGAAGTACGCCGCCAGGTGACGGTAATGGTTCAGTTTCTGGCCGGCAGCAGGCAGGACCGGGTGCCGGAATGGTTCCGCCGGGATCTCAGTCAGCCGACAGCCTTCCGGGAGGCCTTCGGGTTTGACCAGAAATGGCCGGACTACGATTTCCCGGGCGGGGGATCCGGACCGGGACTCATTCTTCAGCTGCCTCCGTCTGCGGTGGACATCAGCGGTTACCGCTGGGCCGTCCATCTGCAGGAGGATACCGGTATGGGAAGAAGCAGTGTTTCCTTTGAAGGGGAACGGGGAACCTACGTGGCGGACTGGACCATGAATCCTGCCCTGGGGCCGGGATCCATTGAGATCAGCCTGGAGGGCCGGGAGATTCTCAGCATTTCCCTGAAGGAGTACGCTGACCTTCTGATGGAGGAGCACTCTGGGGATAAGCAGGCAGATCCCGGGGAACTGACCATCGTCCGGGAGACACCGGAAATCCGGGTGATGCTGATCCTGCGGTTTGTGGAAGTGCATCTGGACCCCGGGCAGGATGAGATCAGCTACTGGATGGATCCCAACACCCTGTACGTGCAGGAAAAGTGAAAAGGCACAGGGACTGTGATACAATTTTTCTGTCCGGAACCTGAGCGTTCATAAGCCTGGCCAACCGGCACCGATTTCTGCCGGTTGTGCCAGGCTGAATTGTTTTTTTCGGAATTCCGGCAGTGGAGACCGGATGGAAGGGTGATCCGAGGTCCGGGGGCGGACAGGGCAGATGGCAGTTTGGACGAGACAGGCTTAATTCTGTGTCCTGATTCTGAGGTGTCTGTATAGATGTCTTCCGGTAAAAAAAAGAAGTGCAAGAAAATATATGACAGTGCACCAGGAAAGTATAAGGTAGTATTTGATCGTATCCTCAGTGTAACGGAATGCAATGGGAATGAAGCCATATACCTGAGACAAGACGATCCACCCCACCAGAAGCCAGGTGTGGGTTTTCAAATTTGTACTTTTTATTGTTGCGATAATCAGCAGAAATAAAGCAATCCATAATGCATACGAAATAACCAGCTGCAACGTGAATGCCCTTTGATAGACAATGGGGTGAAAGATCATGTTCATATTTGCACTGGAAAATCGTGGAAGAAGGAAAGCGCAGGGGAGTAAGGTTCCCCAGCCAATAAGGAGTCCGGGATGTTTCTTGATGAACAGGCAGATGAAACCGCATAGGATCAGGTAAAGACCCAGGAATGCCAACAGCAGATTAAAGGCAGTTCCTAATACTACGCTGAGTAATCCGGTACCCAGAAGCATCCAGCCTGTAATTTTCCTCGTTGAGTATTCTGCCGATGGTCGTGAAGATTCAGATGCCCGCGTATTCATTTCCTTGATTGGGATCTGTGTTTTCACAAGATCATCCAAAGAAATCTCAAACAGGTTACTTAGGGAAACGAGTTTATCCAAATCGGGAATGCTGCTTCCCGTCTCCCATTTTGAAATGGACTGTCTTGATACTCCCATCCGTTCTGCAAGATCACTTTGGGATAACCGATGTTCCGTACGGAGTTTTGCTATTTTTTCTCCTAACGTCATATGATCAGCTCCTTTACTGTTCCAGTATCTCTAAAAACGGATAGAATGTCGACCAGGCAGGCTTGATATCTTAGCAACCTGCAGTTGCGGAGGGTGTTTCAGGATCATATTTTATAAGGGCGGAGCAAACACGGTACCGAAAAAATTGTCCCCTCCATTCCGGCACTTTGCCGGAGGCGGTCCGGACGGTTTCCTCCGTTCTGCTGACCTATCTGAAAATTCTGCTGCTGCTTGATGCTGTTTTCGTTTTCTTTCCCTTCCAGGGATAGAATGGCAGCACGGTCAGGAACTGGTCCCGGAAACAATGGCTTATCCTGCTGACAGGGACCATTGTCCTTTGGGGCTGGCCTTTGATGTCCGGATGGTTCCTGTAGGGAACGGCTGCCGATGAACCGGGAGGAAAATGTGCGTATAGAATCTGTATTGCTCTGGATGAGAATTACCCTGATTCAGGGGACCCTGCTGACGATTTTTACTCTTCTTCTGATCCGGGTGACCGGGCATTTCACGGTTCTCCATCCGGACGCGTACCGGGACGGACTGAGAAGTGTGCTGGGAATCTATCTCCTTCTTCGCATCGGACTGGGGCTTGCCGGAAAATGGAGCCCGGCCGTCCGGGAAAGATTTCTCTGGAGACGGAGTGCCGGGAATCCGGTCAGGACCTATGTGACGTCGGTCTGTCTGGTGTTCACCGGCATCACCATTGTGAACAGCATCATGATGCTGACCGGAACGGATACACCAAAAACCGGCCCCTTTGCCTACGTCCATATACTGATCCGCCTGGGGATCGTCTCCGTGACTGCGGCCATCTGGATGGGCCGGGATCTCTGGAGTGCCCTGGTCCGCCACGGGCAGAAGGAAGTTCCCCGGGGTCAGGAAGACTCCTCCGCATCCGTACCAGTACTTGTGCCTGTCCGGGAGTTCACCGCATGGTATGCGGGACTGGTGGCGGTTCTTTGCCTTCTGGCTCTTATTCCCCGGGGCCCCCTGTCTCCGGAGGGAGGACGAACCTTCTACCTGAGCCTGCTGCTGGCGGGGATCCCTGCGGCTCTTCCTGTCCTTGGAAAGCGGATCCTGACCCGGAGGGAAGGCACCCGTTGGAGTAAAGTTTAAGTAGGCAAAGGTGGTAAAAAAGAGGGAAGAGGTCGAAGACCCCTTCCCAATATCACATCGTTCCTGTAGTTTGTTAAGTGCTTAGCAAAACAAACGGGGGTGATGTGATATGGAAAGTGTAGT